>DQKQ01000183.1 GCA_015660615.1 Flavobacteriales bacterium | reverse complement strand
GTTTGTCAATGTTTATTATAATTATTTTCTAAATTTTTATACATAAAAAAAAGTCGTTAAAAAACGACTTAGAATATTGATTTGGTGGAGATGGAGAGAGTGTGATTAATGCTTTTAACCATTGATATGAAAGGGTTTATATTTCTTAAGTTAATTATTTACCCGCTTTTTTACCCACTTTTCACGACCATAGACCCATCCTTTATTCTTACAATCAATGTAATAAAAAGGTTTTGGTAAAGATTGTAGTTTCCATTTCTAGTGAGTACCAATATTCAAGATACGGGTACAATAGTGACGCGTAATAACTAGTTATGCATAAAGGAAAAATCGTGCCACACCCACAGGTAAGCGACGGAGCTGAAGTAGATGTTGCTTCCACCTTAGGCCATGTCAATCTTTAAAGGAGTGCTTAATGAAATTGATGAACCAACCTTTTAACGGGCAGTTAGGTGACCAACTGATAAAGCTGCTCGATTCACCGAACTATCACACTTTAAATATCGTTGTCGCCTTTGCAAAGAGCAGTGGCGTCCTTAGAATTAAGAATTCACTTGAAAAGTTCAGGAAACGAGGCGGAAAAGTAAATGCTTATGTAGGTGTTGATCTTGAAGTGACTTCATACGAGGCTCTTACCGCTTTACTACTATGTACGAACTCATTAAATGTAGTGCATTCAGAAAAAGGCCAGACATTCCATACAAAGATTTATCAATTTTTAGGGAAGGAAAAGGGGATTATAGTCGTTGGCTCACATAATTTGACTGGCGGTGGCCTATGGACAAACTTCGAGAGTTCAGCACACATTTCGTTGGATATGTCGAATTCTGAAGATATTGAAATGCTGAGAGTTCAGGAGGATTACTTTAAGAGTTTGGCTTCACTTAAAGACTCGTTCATGCCTATAACTACAAGCGACGATGTAGATAAACTCCTTCAAAATGGATATATAGTTAAGGAGGTCAGACAGCAAGTACGTTTAGCGAAAGCTACTGCAAAAAATGAGAGTCAAGTGCGTCTATTCGGCAATGGTGTTTCCGCAGCGTTGCCTCGTGTTGGTATGCCAACGAAAGAAGCAGCGGGAGCGCCCTCCGAAGTCTCGACGGAGAAAATATCTGAGTTAAAAAATGACGAGAGCTATACTATTTGGTTTGAAACCAGAAAATTAACTGGCGGATCACGGAATATCCTAGATTTGTCTATGAAATCCCTAGTTGAACGAGGCGAACCGACAGGGACCTCTTTTGATCTTGGCGATCCTAATTTCATGCGTGGTGGGGTTGAGTTTTTTGGTATAAACCCTACTGATACAGGCGACCATAAAGACATCACTCTTAACTTCGAAGGGGTAGATTATACTCAGAACACCATACTTTTTCCTACAGGCGATAGTGCAAACGGAACGTGGCGACTCCAGATTAAGGGAGTTAGTTCTTCTGACGAGAAGATCACTGATGCGTTTAGATCCAAAGGTGAGGAGCATTACTTGGTAAAGAAAGTAGTCACCTTTACTAAGGTTGAAGATGACTACTACTCCATATCAGTATATCCAGAGTCTGAGCTTGAAAATTTCGTGGAGGCTTCAAGTATTTTAGCTCGGAATGGCTCCACGAAAAATGCAAAGCGATTAGGGTTGCTTTAGAAGCGAGTGAGCCACTCGTGATGTTTTCCTTTTCTAACCCCACTAATACCACCTTTTGCTCCCCCAAATGTGAGCATCAAGGAGTTGTCGTTCAACGGAACACCTTCTGAAATAAACAAAGGGGTTTGGTTGATTTCACTAAATTGGTTTATGAAATATGCAAGATCAAAACTGAATCCATACTTCGTTGTGTTTTTATAGGGAGGATCAATATACACCACTGCATCACTAGATATAGAGGTGTTTAGGATTGTCTTTATATCCATGTTGATGACATTTACCCCTTTCATGCCTTTTACAAGGACATCTATTCGTCGACGTAGTTCAGTTGGGCCTGGCTGCATTGGGTTAGCTGGGCTACGGCGCACGCTAGTGGCCGTGGGTTCCCAGTAGTTACGGAAACAAGCGTTAACCCAGGATTTTCCGTTGTGCCAAATTTGTTTTCCTCCAAAGGAATTAGCCTGTAGCAGAGGGTAAAGCTCTATCTCTTCTTCTCTCACTGGAAGTGCTGATAAGGCTAACATATGAGCCTTGTAGTCGCGTTTATCGCTTGGCAATTCAGACAAAAGGCGATCAAAAACGTCCATATTGAATGTGCCTGAGCCGATAGCTGACCAAAAAGCTCCCCAAGTGCTGATGTCAAGCATCCAAATACGTGATGGGTCGACACCTCTGTTAACGAGTTCAATAGACACTGCGCCAGAGCCGCAGCATAGATCATAGAATCGAGAATTAGGGCTGGGAGCAGCTTCGAGTAGGTGGTCGACGACCTGAGCAGCTATGCGCTGCTTGCCGCCTTGATACGAACAGGGTGCGCGCATCAGACTGCTCATAAAGATTTCCTGCGGATCAAGATTCTAGCATATGCTCGTCGTCCGTTAATCATACCGACCCCGCCTTTGTCTTTAGGGTGTTTTCGATAATTAACTTCTGAAAGGATCTTGGAAGATACGTTGGTGCGTGCGTTACCGTTTGCAAGCATAATAATCTCAAACTGATCTGGACTGTACTTGTCGAGAAACGTAATAGGCACACCCATTACACCTTCGTAGTCCATGGGAATATTTTGAGTTCGTCCAACCTCGATAGCATCGTAGTTTTCGTAAAACGGATATTCATCTTTGTTGTAAAGGCAATTCAACTCTATGGAGGTGTGCGATCTACTAGTCTTCAGGTTAGTAAACCAGCGTACGCCTTTGACCCGAATGAATCGTCGTCCATTATTATCTATACCGCAGACTGTGGCGTTTAGTGGGTAGGTATCAGGAACAAAAAATTTTCGATCTCCTGAGCGGATGGACTCCCCATACCAAACCTTATTGTCACGAAAGAGGGGAAATATCTCCTTGGTTGTTGCAGCATTCATGTTTCCAAGGATAATAAAATCCTTTTTCTGACTTTCCAGCAGGTTGATGTACTCTCTGAAGAGACTAAAAGGAGGATTAGTGGCCACTATGTCAGCTTTTCTTAGCAAAGCCTTGCATTCGTCTGTACGGAAATCTCCATCACCAGCGAGATGTCCAAGATAGTTTCCTGGCATAGAAAACAAAGATTCTAAATCCAGCGAGCCATCAGGTCTCACAATAGTCTCATCAGGTACTTCAGTCAATACCGCTTTATAGGCGCCAGCTCCACCTTCTAGTGGATATTCTTTCCCTGCTAAAGAGGACTCGGCATAGCAGGTGGATGTTAGGCTTTCTAACTCTAAATCATTGAAATTAACTGCAAAAAAATGGAAAAAAGCCGACTCAAAAGGGTCGTCACAGTTACAAAGTATGGACTTGCCCTTTAGTAGTTTTTGGTGATTCAGCATTTCCTTTTCCACGTCTTCGTACTGGGTATAGAACTCATCCTTCTTGACTATGAAAGCATGATTAAGTTTTGCATTTCCGAAGTTTGGGCGTGGTTTGGGGTGATCGGTCTTTATATCAAATGGTATGGTGCCCTCGCGAACCACCGCTTTAAGAAAGGTATTGATTGCCGCGGACATACTTATGCCAATGTCGTCGAACACCTCGCCAGCCCGTTTTTTGACATCTGGGTCGATACGTATTGTAGTGGTGGGTTTGGTAGGCATATTTGGAACTCTTATTGCGAGCTACATTGTAGCACACTTTAAAGGGGCAGTTTATCCCTTTATTTGACTTATAGCAATTCCTTAAGGTTCATTCTTTGCCATTAAATCTGTATCGATACACCCAGGTCTTTTTACCTTTAGGAGTGATGAGTATATTTAAGCCGTTTCCATCGCTTAAACGGTATTGCCTATCCTTGGACTTGGCATGTTTGATTTGAGTGTCGTTTAACATTGTGGGTAAAAATCGTTATTTTTAACAATTGGTTATAATTTACCCACAATTTTACCCGCTTTTATATAAGAATTTACAGAAAGCAATGATAAGAACTAGTAACATAAATACTTGTTAAGTCCCTATGGTATAGAGATATTTAAGTATTTATGGTAAGTACTGATAAGTGTAAGTGGTGGAGATGGCGGGGATCGAACCCGCGTCCGAAAACCTTCAAACAAAGAGTCTACATGCTTAGCTTGGTCAATT
>DQKQ01000093.1 GCA_015660615.1 Flavobacteriales bacterium | reverse complement strand
CACTGCTTTTAATCCACTACTTATATATGGTGGAGTAGGACTTGGTAAAACACACCTTGCTCATGCTATAGGGATTGAGATTAAAAATCAAACTCCTGACAAGACGGTACTGTATGTTACGTCTGAACGATTCACTCATCAGTTTATTGATTCTGTCAGAAACAACACCGTTAACGACTTCAGTCACTTCTATCAAATGATAGACGTACTGATTATTGACGACGTACAATTCTTCAGTGGGAAAGAAAAGACTCAAGATGTCTTCTTCCACATATTCAACCACCTTCATCAAACAGGAAAACAGCTCGTACTAACAGCTGATAAACCACCTGTTGAAATGCAAGGAATGGAGCAAAGACTACTAAGCAGATTCAAGTGGGGATTAAGTGCTGACTTGCAGACTCCTTCTCTTGAAACACGAATGGCTATTCTCGAGAAAAAGATGTATGGAGACGGCATAGATATGCCACGCGAAGTTGTTGAATACCTTGCGTACAGCATCACTACTAACGTAAGAGAATTAGAAGGAGCCTTAGTCTCACTAATTGCTCAGAGCAGCCTCAACAAAAAAGCTATTACTTTAGATCTTGCTCGTCAGATGATTGACAAGTTCGTTAAGAACACTGCCAGAGAAGTAAGCATAGACTACATACAAAAAGTAGTTTGCGATTACTTCGACCTTCCTATCGAACTTCTAAAGTCTAAGACCAGAAAGAGAGAGATTGTTCAAGCACGTCAAATTGCGATGTATTTTTCTAAGAAAATGACGAAGTCATCTCTTGCTAATATCGGGCTTCACTGTGGAGGAAAAGATCACGCAACAGTACTTCACGCATGCAGAACAGTAAATAATTTAAGTGAAACTGATAAGCACTTCAGGAAGTATCTTGACGATCTCGAGAAGAAGCTAGCTATTCACTAAGGTATTTAATTGACTTTAATAAAAACACCTATATTGAAACGGGACTATTCATTTAGTCCTGTTTTTTTTTGAATTTATATAATTATGAAAGCGTTGAAATTAATAATGACAAGTGGTAATGAAGTTTGAAGCAACATCTATCTTAGGAAAGATCAACCTAAATTTGATTTAATGGAAAATCGACCTCAAAGAATCCTCACCGTCTGCTTAGGAAACATCTGCAGATCACCTATTGCACATGGCTTACTCATTCATCATGCTGAAAATCTTGGTCTTAGTGTTGAAATAGACTCAGCTGGAACAATCAGCAACCATGCAGGCAGCCTTCCAGATCCTAGGTCAATAGATATTATGATCCGAAATAATCATGATATTTCTTCTCAAAGATCGAGGATAATAAAGCGCGAAGATTTCGAGTACTATGACCTTATACTCGCGATGGATAAGAGTAATTACGTAGACCTGTGTTCGCTGGCAGAGAACGACGCTCAAAAATCTAAAATAACCTTAGTCTTACCACACGGAGGAGAAGTTCCAGACCCTTATTTTGGTGGTGACAGTGGTTTTGAAAGTGTATATAAGATGTTAGATGAAGCGATCCCTGTTTGGCTTAATCAGGGAGCTGGATAATTAAGATCGTTAGAATAATCAGGAAGAAGCTTTATAATTTTTGAAACAACCTGGTCTAAAGAATCTGATGAAGCTGCGCCAGCAGCATTGTGATGGCCCCCACCACCGAAATACTTCTCCGAAAAGTCCCTGGCGCTGAAATCCCCTATCGACCGGAAGCTCATTTTAATTCTATCAGTCGACTCGTAAATGAAGGCAGCAAAATTAACTCCTTCAATACTAACAGCTGTATTAACAAGGCCTTCTGTGTCGCCTTTTTCATAACCAAATTTCTCTAGCTCAGCTAAAGATAATGAAATGATAGCAGCATGATATTCTGGGAAAACTTGAAGTTTTTCACTCAATGCATAACCAACAAGCTTAAGCTTTCCCTCACGACTTGTGTCATAAACTCTAGCGTGAATAACCGAATGATCCATGCCTGTCTCTATTAATGCCGCAGCTATAAGATGAGTTCGAGAAGAAACCGATGGGAATCTGAAAGAGCCACTGTCAGTCATGATCCCACAATAAATACAAGATGCAGTATTTACGGAGAGTTTACTAGCCTCATCCCAACGCTCTATCAACCTGTAAATCATTTCACATGTAGAACAACTTTTCTCATCAGAGAACATCATATCTACAAAATCAGTAGGTCTTTGGTGATGATCTATCATTACCGTGAAAGCTTCTGTATTTTCAACGGAATGCTGTAAATCGCCAACTCGAGAAGGGTCGTTGTAATCCTGAATGAAGAGAACTTGTGCATCCTTTACGAGCTCTTCAGCGAGCTCAGGCTGCTCAGAGTGAAGTACAATTTCATCATGCCCATTCATCCAATGAATGAACTTCGGGTACGAATCCGGAAAAACAACGGTAGACTCAATCCCCTGTTCTTTAAAGTGATTCCAAAGTGCTAAGGTAGAACCTACAGCATCTCCATCCGGCCCTCTATGACCAGTGAGAACTATTCTTTTAGAGTTTTTTAATCTCACGAGCAGTTCACTTGCTCTATCATCAGCGAAAATATCCATTGCCTCCATGCCATAAATATATACCTTTAACACATGATTAGAGTAATACTTATGTGCCTGTTTATTGTAAGTTCTACCCACGATATTCACTTTACTAAATCAACCATTG
>DQKQ01000161.1 GCA_015660615.1 Flavobacteriales bacterium | reverse complement strand
TTTTCCTTTCAGTGGGCCATAACCCCGAGTTGCAGCATTAGCAGCAAACTCTTGCGTAATAAGTATGCGATATAAGAATCCATGTTCACGATCGGGATCTCCGGGCGGGATGGGTGTTCCGGTGTTATGATAAAAAGGTTGTTGGTATGCTCCGACAAATTGATTGGTGATAACTAATCCACAATCGGGACACAAACTATCAAAATAGGATACTGGATATAATGCACCCTTAATTTTATAATACCGGGGCATATCTGGATCTGTGGTATTAGTTTTCCCACCATAATGGACTACCCCTTCAACTATATAATCTCCTGCAGAAAGTGAGCCCAATCTCATTCCAGTTCCACCCCATGGGGAAGAAGAAGTGGAGGGCCAACAATATATTTCGTTTGATTTATCACATTGGTAGGCGGTAATAGATTTCCCAAGCCGAACTTTAGCCCACTTATTGGGGTCTAATCCCATACCTAAACAAAAACCAATTGGTGGATAAAATTGAGAACCTAATCCATGGCCTTGCACAGTTTGATACAGTGGAGTATTGGTAGTTGGCTTTCCAGTGGCTTTATCAAGTCCTTCTAATTCACCGGGTTTTCCTCCCGGTGGAGCCCAACGATTATCGGATACTTTACCACGGACTCTCAAATCATTATGTCGGGTTAGGTGTTCAGACCGACTTCCACCAGTTCCACATTCACGAGTCAAGACTTCCCACAATCTTCCTTCACTCAGAGCATCTCGATATTTCTTTTCCTTTTTTGCATCGGGAACTCGCTTCCAATTAAGACAGCGAGTGATATTAAAATTAACTACAATATCTGAAAGAACGTTACTCCAATCTCCCTTTTGAGTGGGTGCACATGGATAACTGTTAATTTCTTCACGCCAGTCACAGCCTCTGCCGGGGTGGACGCTCAGGTGTCCCAATTCGTGGGCAATAACAAACGTGGTTCCACCAATTCTGGCAATATGTCCAGATGGGTATCCATGATAATTATCTTCAATACATTTTTGCATCCAACTATCGCTGAACTCAACATTCTTAGAATCAGTTTTAGCCCCTTTGTAAGAATTGCCTAAAAAACATTTGACAGATGATGGGACTCCGGATGCTGCTTTCAAAAAGGACCACGCTTCCGAAAACTCGGAGTTGGCTTGTTGCACCGCACTATCGCCCATAATTGATATGCACCGCTATCGCTATATAAACTTTATCATTGTAGGCAGTCTTTAAACCGAGCATTGAAAAAGTTTCTATCTTGGAGAGACATGTTTCCAGTATCAATTAGACAGGCCTTTTCCTTAATGCGTTGCTTAGTAGGTAAACTTTTAGTTAATTCAGTCATATAACTATTGAAAGCCGTTTTCCATTTACTGTTATCAGTGAAGGAAGAATTGTAATACTGTTCAGTAACATCAGCAGGAATAATATAGATTTGAGTTCCCACTGCCAGTTGTCCTTTCTCATCACTCTGGGTGCTTCCTATGGCAGAAGTGATGCCCGCAGTAAATAACATAGTAACATATTCATTATCTGTTTCAGATGGTTGGGATTCTGCTTGGTCGCCTGCTCTTTGGAGCCTTACCCACAGACGAAGGGTGTCATCACCATGCATTCCACGCTTAGAAGCCTGTGGAATAGTAGTTGGTGCGTGTTTCAAGACGAAACATCCGATAACATCATCATCGGGTGCATTAGTTGGGTCACGAATATTTTGTTCCAATGCTCGAGAGGCTTGTTTAACCCAATCTTCGAGTGTAATCTGCCTCATGGTTTGATTAGTTTCATCACCAAAGTTAGTAAAGACATGGCCTTCAGTAACATACTGATCATAAGTCTTCTGGAAGTTGTTTAATACTGTGCCAATATCAACACGACTTCCTCCCGGACTTCGACTACTACCGACCAGATAGCGACCTATCACTCGCAATCCTTGGTCTGCATTGTTTATTGCTGTAGCATGACCGTCTTCCTCGAGAGAAAGTGGGGTGACAATACTTCCTGACTGCCCAAGCATCATAGCATTGAGTCCAGAGGTTTGACCACGATTAATTAGAATACCATATGGTCCCATACTATCAAAGTAAGTTCTCCAACCCATACGGTGAGGGCGTGGGTAAGGTGTGGTGGCTGCATCACCAAAGAAATCATTTTGGCGTGGTGCTTGACGAGTTCCGGGTGGTGGAAGTGTGACTGCTTGTGGAAGTGGTAGGATAGCACCAGATGTCAAACCACCAATTTCACCAATACTGGAATCTAATACTGAACTACCGGAGATAGAACGCATTTCGGAATCCAACATCGAAAGGAGTCGTCCACGGTCATGTGAAAATAAGTTTACATCACGAGCAATAATACCACGAACACGATAGTAATCAAAGAGAATTGCTTCTCCGCCACCATCATTAGGATCCAAAATCATATTTTGGAAGTAAGAATACATGGTCGCATAATCTCCTAAGTCTTTAGAACTACCTTCTGCCCCTGCGTTTTCAACTGTATACTTTCTTCGAGGTTTATTAGGAGAAGATGGTTTATTAGTAGCCATACGTTCTTCTTCTACAACCATAGTCGCAATATGCCAGTGAACTGGTGTAATTTCTTGCATACTTCCTTCTGTTCCTTCACGGATTTCTCTGTGGAGTGGGAGTAAGACATCCACTTCGTATTGCCACACAGATGGAACTGATGAAAGAACATCACGACACCGTTGGTAAAACAAATCCCAATTATCTAATATATTTGTTTCTCCGTTAACACCAGTCATAGCCTTATTTTCGATATATCCTCGAACCAATATTTCACGGATAAACTCTTGTTCGTTAACATATGGGATTGCATTACCGTCAATACCTTTGTTGTTACCTTGTAAGTCAAGAGCACCTGCCTTGGCACGACCTAAACGGTGTGCGAGACAGTATGGAACTGCATCAAGAATATCTTGACGCCCCACATATTCTTTGCCACGCAAGAAAGAGAATGCTTGACTCAACTTAACAATAGAGTTAGTAAAACGGAAACCAAGAACACGAGTTAATGCTGAAGGAACATGAGATGGGTCATCAGAAGTCCCGAAATTACCAAAAGTTAAAATTGTGTCTTGATCTTCTGCTCCAATCAGGGGTGTGGTAGTAGTTTCTCCAGAAGTTTCGGTATTAGTAGTAATGGAATAATCCAATAAGGGTGATTCGTGAACGTTTCCGTTGTCCATAGCGAAACTGTAATCAATTTCTTCATTACCTGCGTTAATTGAAGTTGGCCTCTTAGCGAAACGTTGAGAGAACAGCATAGATAACATACCGATATCTCTTAATCCATTATAGGAAGATCCCGGGGGTGTGAATCCAAGGTTACCAACAGTCCCCCATACCTTCATTAAATCATCAATACGCATAGGCACGAACCCACTATTAGTCTGAGTCAAATCTTTAACAATACGAAGTTGTGGTTCACCTGCACCTCCAGACCCACCATATTTACCCATTAGTTGGTCATAACGGCCACCAAGTCCAACGGAACGGAATAGTAATTCCATGTCGATACGGTCAGTAAATGCAAGGTCGTTACCTTTTTGATGGGGGTTAGTGTCCATCCATGCTACGAAGTGAGGTGAGTTAAACACTTTTCCACGATATTCGACCATTCTCTCAGCGATTAGACCAAGAATAGCATCTTCTACACCAGACTGTGAACGGTTGGCTTCGTTAAAGAACTTAACAGGTTGTGTAACAATTGGTTTTGGCTCTGGTTCGAAAATAAATGTATTAGTTTCTGCTCCAGTTACAGGATCAGTTATTTGCTCACTCTGGATTTCAAGGCCATAAAGAACTTCATCCGGTCGCTTATCATAATCAATCTTAGCGACACCAATTTCTTGAAGCATTTCCATTCCGATTTCATCAATACCATTTTTGGTAGTGGCTCTGTTGTCTCTCATAAAATGACACATCATTTCACGGAGCCAGTAACCTTCATTACGTCCTGCATCAGTATAAAGTCCATCCATTTGAGTAGCAAAGATAAGTTGTTTACGGGCTTCTTCTGGAATACTTCCTAACATCTGACCATAAAACTGAGAATCCTGTTGAGCATTACGCAATCTCATCTCATAAGGTCCATACTTAGGTTTGCTTCCTTGCTCGAAGCCAAGAAATGTTCCTTGATCATCTAAGATTTGAATTGGTTTAATATATTTAATTTTCTTACACTCTTTAAAGTCTGTGGTAGCAGGATCCCAATGTGGGTTGTCTGTATAAGTATGCGTTCCGTCTTTATTATATATATTTAAATTAAAATCTTCAGGAACTCTAACTTCCCAACAATTAGTCAGCAAATCTCGAAAAGTTTCAACAGTAACTTCTTTCTTAGAATCTACTGGCGGGAACAACATTTCTTTATTTATATCTTTAGGAAAACGATCTTCTTGATTCCTCAAGAACTTGAAATTATAAAGATATGCACCACTTCGTTGAACCTTAGAATAATCATAGTTTCCTGAAACATCCAAAAGTGGATGTGACCATTCTGTAAATCTCCATACATTCCAGTCTGAAGCAACACCTTCATATTCCTTTTTATTATATTTAATATCATAATACATACCCTTGTTGAACTCAACTGGTTTGTAAATATTAGAACTGGATTGATTGCTGCCAAAGAACTTACTGGTGTGTGAAGTTTTTTCAAGGTCACTCATATATTGTGTTCCTGCTGCATAGGTGGGGGCCGTATGATATCCATAGGAGTTACCCAAAAGAGTGGCTGCACAGTTAATTACAGTGGTCTTTCCTGTGCCGGGGATACCAGACAGCCGACAGGTGGAGTCCTTCATCAACCATGCTGCTATCAAGGCTTCAAGTTGACGATAATCATCGAAACCGAAAACATCGTTGAGTTTGAAAATAAGTGTTCGCATCCACTTCAGCAGATTGATACGTTCTTGTCGACGCTTTTTCTCTCCGATTAGGGATGAGAACTCAGTTAGTGCACCCATAATGGCTGCACCCATACCGTCAGCCTTGTATCTGTTAATAGAATCATGATCCAAATTAGTGAAAACAGAATTATCTAAAACTTGTTGAACTTCAATTTCTCCATCTTGGTTAAGGGGTAATCCTAATGTTCCGGTTACATCAACACCATTAATATCTATAAGTTGAATAAATCGTGGTCTACCGTCTTTGTCATCAAGAATATCAATACGAGCAACATCTCCGAGTGGAATTATGGTAGCAATATCCTCAATTCCTCCCTCATGTTCTCCACTGTTTGCGATGTCCACTATTAAATTGGTTGCCCTGTCACCAATAAGACCTTCCAGATCTTCCAACACCATTTGGCTTTGACTTAGTGTCGCCTCACCTTCAGGAACGAAAACTGGAGAAACAACTTCATTAGGTAGTAATCCCATCAACTCTTCATTATCTAATAGATTTCTAAAAGACTCCTTCTTTAATGCTTCTTGAATAGAAACCACTTCACTTTCGTCAACACCCAGATTATTAATGGGTTGTTTACTATCAGGAATCTCTGGAATGACTTCGGGTTCGGATTCATCTAATTCCTCAAAGAACTCTTCGTCTTGTGATAAATCTTCTTCCATGAGTTCTTTAACTTTAGACTCTGAAGGAACTTCCTCCAAAGTAATATCTAATTCTTCCATCATATCGTCCATAGCACCATCATCTAATGGTTCAAGGATATCCTCTGTTTCTTCTTCAATGGGTTCATCAGTCATCTTTAAGCCTCCGTTTGATAATTTAAATCTACTTCAACCAATACTGGTTTTCCGGCTCGGCGGCCAATGATATAATATTTACGACCAATACGGAATGCTACTGAAGCAGTGGCATTTTGATCGGTAGCAGAAGGATTGGGTAGATTATAATTGGGAGACATTCGATTACTTCGACGAATCATCTTTTGTGTTTCATATTGTGCAGGCGCATTACCTGAATGAACTTCAATGGACTCAACTTGTCCTTTCACTTCTTTTCCGTTGCTGTCTCGACCTACTAATTCTCCATTGATGTCTGGAATCTGAATTACTTTTTTCTTTAGATTCCCTGAAGAATCGGTGTGTTCAAAACTTAAAGTAGCATCACTAACGGTAGAATAACCCAAATTATTTCCATCACTATCAACAGCAGGCACCAGTGAAGAGGTTTTTACTTCTTTTAATGCAGTCACCTTATCAAGTTGGTCTTCCAATCCCAACTCAGCATTTATACCTTGAATATCTAAATCAATCTGATCGCCGGGGAAAATAAGAGCAGTTAGTCTACTATCTGAATCCCTCATACGGCCACTAAATAAATCTGTAGTTCTGGCTCCTGCACCATCTAAATCCAAGAAAACCTTGATATATGTAGTTGCAGCATCCATCTTCTTTTCAACAGACCCAGCAATTCTTGCCAATACTTCATTGGCGATTAATTTGGTTCCATCGACATCAACTATATCTTGGTCGTAAACATCAACGGTGGCAATAGGTTCGGTTTCAGTAGAATAAAATAATATTTTTGCACCTTTGTTATCCTCGTGCTGAAGCCAATTCAGTATCTCTTCGTGTCCTTGATCTGTTTGTAGTTCCGCAGAACTGGTTGATTCTGCACCAATTATAATTTGCATTGTTGTGGCAGTAATGTTAGTGGTCATAGCAACGGTTAGAAAGTTACTCGGGGAATCGCCCGTTAGAACAGCAGAAGAGTCTAAATCAACAATTCTACCATCAATAACCTTGAAGATAACTTCTCCAGCAGCATTTTTAGCCTCAAATAATTCTATCTTCTCTGCACTTCCGGGTTGACCCCACTTAAGTGTATAACTTTTTACAATGTCGGTCAACTTAATACTCTGTCCACTACTTACATCAGTAGTAAAGGCAATTTTCGAGTCTAATTTTACAATCAATATTCCTTGTGGAGTATTGAATGCAGGTAGTGTTCCGATGTCCTCAAAACCCAGTTCTGGGTCTATAAACTCATTGGTGAATTGAAGTTCAGCATCTTCTGGTGCTGGTGTAAGTTTAAAATAAATTGGTTGGGTTTTAAGGGGATATGGATACATACCACTTTGTAGTTTGTCACGCTCTTCCCACTTACTAATAGAAAGACGACGCTCTTCTTTTTGAGCAGAATCATAACCTTTAATTTCTGCTTTGATTAGGGTATCGGGGTATGGAATTGCACCCGGGGTTAAAACAACTTCTTCCACCACTTCTTCACTGGGTTCTTCTTCAGTTTCTTCTTCTGTCACTACGGGGGTGGGAGGGGTTGGAGTAGGATTAGGTGTTTGCACATTTGCCGGGGTCGATGTCGCAGTTCCTTGAAGTGCTTGGTTAATACCTCGGTCACCAACAATATATGATGCACCTACACTGATAGAAAACTCAGTAGTGTAATTAATTCCACTGGCTACTTTCTTAGCCGCAGCAATCCATCCGGCTTCTGGAATCCCTGTAGCAGCAATAGAAAGAATATTCTTGGCCATCATACCATTGTGATCGAAGAAAGTAGCATTGAGGGCACGAGATGGTGGTGTTACATTTGCAGGTGTCACCTTAGAAGTTTTCTGCGTTCCTGTGGTGGCCTTCCCTTTAACTTGAATATTACGAGTGTAATCATCACGCTCTACAAGTCCTGTAAATCCAAGGTCTATTGAATCAAGGTCGGCTTGTCCTAAACTAACTTTATCAGACTTAAGAATGGCGTATCTTTGGGTATTACCACCAGTTCCCAATAATAACTTTCCACGGTTGGAAGTAGGGATAGTATATCCATTATCACTGAGTAAATCTACTATGTCATCAATTAGTGGCCCCTTAATAACTGCATCCTTAAAAGCCTCAGTTTGAAGATACCTGATGATATCGTCACATTGGTTCTCTGTGAGCATAGGCATACATAAAGATACCTTCGCCAACTATTTATAGTTAATGGTTTTTCTCAAATCTGGCGTCCGTCGTCCCTTAAAGACATGATGGCCGATGCTCGAACAAATTGGTAAACCCGAGAAAACCAACTAATATGTATATCAAAAAAATCAATTAAATATTGCATTTGCTTATCTACCCTACCATATGGACGTAAAGCAACTAAAAAATCTCTAAAATTAGAATTGGCCCAGACGGACAAACCAGTGTCAGATAAAGATGACAAAAAATCTTCGTTAATCATCAACTGATCAAATAATGGAGTTCGATCTTCTTCAGTATCTGGAACATAAAATGGGTTGAGTGCAATAAATCTTTCTGCCATTTCTAAATAAGAATTAACATGAATAGATGTAATCCAATCTAACCAACCATCAATTTGAACTGTGCAGAACCTTGCCCAAACAGGATTAATAGTTTCACTCTTCTTTTTCTCCGCCATCATTCTCCACGTCTCCTTCATCAATGATTTCGGTTTCAATTACTTTTTCTTTCTTGGTAGATTTCTTGGCAGCCTTTTTCTTAGGGGTTGCTTTCTTCTTGGGTGCTGGTTTAACCTCTGATTCAACAATAGGTTCTTCAACCGCCAATTCTTCTTCAGTAGGATATGAAATTACTTCATCAAAATCGGTTGGATGGAACTCTTCCTCTTGCCATGGTGCTTCAGATACTTCCTCAGGAATATCTTCTAAAAGGGTTAAATCAATGGGTTCAAGAAACCCTGAGAATGATGGTATCATACGAGAAGTTCCATCCATTGGATTACTGTCACCAGCCAAATTAGTTGGAACTGGCATCTTATCAGAATCTTTGAAGGTCACTTTACTACTATGTGAAATCCGTTGTTTCTCAGAAGCCATAGCCTCATTAATCTTCTCTAATCCCAAATCTAAAGTTAGGGGTTCAGTATAATCAATAGCATTAGCAGTGGCACCAAAATTGTTGGTCTTTAATTGTCGATCACTACCTCTAATTTGCTGCATAGTCATACCAGACTCGGCAGCCAATCTTTCTAAACCAACTGTCATAAATGTATTATGGACTTCAGCATCATATTCTTCTTGTGGTGATGGGGAGATTCCCATGGCTTCTTCCCAATCGACACCATCTGTCAAAATATCTCTATCTAATGGGATACCTTCGTTAAGAGTCTTAGGTTTCTTAACAGGTCTTTCTTCTACAGGTTCTTCCACAGTTTCTGGTTCTAAAGTTTCACCAATGAACAAACCCATGTCTCCCGTGGTCTGTGCTTCTTTAATTTGATTAAGGAAATCACGATCCTCGTCAGATAATTCTTTCTGCTTACCTGCAAAGTATTCCATAGCATTTTTTACTACTGGTGTAACATCAGTCAAAAACTCAATAAGGCTGCCTGCTGTTTGGGCTGCTGGATTGCCAGCAATACTATCTCCAACACCATATTTATCTAAGAAATTAAGAACGGGAACTAATACTTTATCAGACATATCTGGATCTACATTAAACTTACGAGCCAAGTCTCCTTGATTATTACTTCCAACTAACAATTCCATCAGAGTCTTTTGCTTTTCCTTCTTCTCTTTTTCGTTTAGTTTGGGGCCTTGACGCTCCTTGGATAATAAACGCTCTACTTCATCCAATTCATCTCTCTGAATGAGGTGATCGAAGGGATTATCCTCTGCCATAGTATCTCATAGTTGTTTCTTGTATTTATATCTTGTGGTGCTTGCCCACTGCTATATTAAATCCTACTTTGAGTGCATCTACCCAAACTTCATTCATAGTTTGGCCTTCATCACGCTCTTCACGGATAGATGATTCAATGGCATTAGCGGCTTGGCGCAACGAATTAGCCAATAATGATTGTAAGAAAGAATCGTCGTCAACTGCATTAGCAGCAGACTTATCAATGAAATCACATAGTTGATGTGTTAACTTACGCATTTCTCGCTCTCTGAAACTGGTTTTCACAGACATAATCTGGTGAAAGAACTTAGATTCCACTGCTTGCTTCATTTTATCTTTCGCCGGTAACTCCTTATTTTCTAAGACAGTTAACATAGACATAAAATCTTCAAAATATTTTTCACTATCTTCATTATCAGAAACACCAATTTTATCCATAAAGGAATCGAATTGAACTAAAAGATTATGTTGACGTTCTTTTTCTAATAAACGACGATAACTTTGAAGCATTTTATGCATACTTTTTAAATCTAACTTTTCATCCATTATCAATCAACTCAATACTGGGGCGTATTACTATTTTGATAATTTCTAAGTAGTTCTGCATCGAAGAACTTATTGCGGTCGAAGTTATCTTCGGCTGCCTTAATGTTTTTCTCTTTCTTTCGACTATCTTCAGCCCTCTTAATAGCAATTTCAGCCTCGGCCAGTTTTACACCAATATTGTCAATTTCAGATCCAAGATTATCAATCTTCCCCTTATAATACATAGAAGTTCCAATAGCACCTGCCAATCCACCAATGACTACGCCGATTGCTCCACTCGTCCATGGTGAAACACCAAAGATAGCCGAAGCCACGGGCATATCTTTCATGGTGGGTCCGGTGAAAGCATTTTCAGCACTATGGGTATCAGTCTTAGCAATACTGTGGTCACTGGTAGTCATACGACTACGAAGTTCACGGTTAAGTGCTGACAAGTCCTTACGGAACTTGGTAAACTCTGCATCAGATTTAATCTCTGCAGTTTCCATAGTGTGCATCAAATCACTGATTTCTCTATCAGACATCTCGCTTAAACGCAAATTACGTTTTACAGAAATAGAATCTTCGGCAGCAAAAGTAGTATATGTATTTTCAATCATGACTACCTCTTCGGGTTCAACCATACAATCGGTAATTTTCTTAAAACCCCGAATCCCTTTTCCACGCTGTCCCAAAATATATTTTCCGGGTCCTGTGGCATGAGCAAGATTAACAAAAGTTTCTATGGGTATCTGAGTCTCCGAAACAATGATGTCCAAACAACCAGAGTTTTTGACCCCCTTTTCATATCGGCGGATAAAATAGGGCATAAGACATATGGGCCTGTTCAACTACTTATACCTTTCGGACATTTTGGGATGATAGTCCCAATCAGGGTATCCCATTAAGACCAGACTGTGGCTAATGATTCATAACATGAATCCAGTGTTTCAATTTCTGGTTCTGAACCAACATCCATCTCATCCATCAACCTTTCTAAAGAAGCAATAGTCATCAAAATCTGTCGCCATTTTAATTCACGAAGTCTTTCAAAAACTCCTCGTTCTGTGGCCCGATTAACAAAGGACTTACTCTCTAAATATTTTACTAAAGCCAATAAATCTAATCTCCATCTAATGCCACCCCTTCGATCTTTAGATTGAGCGTGTTTAAACATGGGTCTATTACGGAGGACTCCAATAACTTCTCTTGAAGTATATCTTCGAGGTTTCAATTGCACCATTTTTTCAGAGATTTCAGTAGAATAACCATAACCTTCATTACCCAATAAATAATCCACAATATCGAAAACTAAAGATTCGGTAAGTGGTAAAGGACGAGTGTCTTTCGCTCTCGCTCTTTTCTGAGCGTCGATTTCAGGGTCTAATGAAAAATCATACCCTTTCTCATCCTTAACCATGTGGAGATTCACTCCTCTTCTTCGGTTGGCTCTGGTAGATTCAGGAATGTTCTCACCATATTGGCTTTAGCAGCCTCATATGCTGCTTTAGCCTCAGCAGTTTCCATACCTTCGGCTTTACAGTCAATAATAAATTGTTTACGAGTTTTCTCAAACTCCATTAAGGCCAAGATATTAGCATTGTCGTCATCAACCATTTGTTCATCATCAGAGTTTTCAAACAAAGCATCAATTTCTTCCAGAGTAGAATTA
>DQKQ01000084.1 GCA_015660615.1 Flavobacteriales bacterium | reverse complement strand
TTAGCAATATCTCAAAAAGAAAAAAATTCGGTGGTGCAACATGAGTAGAGAAAATAGAGAGCTAGAGAATAATTTTTGGATAATTGGCAGCGATCCCGTGGGTATTGTCCCCCCTGACTGTCCTCTGTGTAAATTGTCAATGAGAGAGTTAAAAGATGTCCAGTCATATGGGGCTTACGAAGTCTGTTTTACATGTAAAATAGAGATAATTGAGCCAAATTTACCGCGGTATAATATGGGCTGGAGACCAGGAAATGAAGAAATCGACGCTGTGAGGCAGTATGAGTCCTCCCGGCCGTCATATTTAATGAAGTAAACTCGGAGTATTCCAAAATGAAAGACATTCATGTAAGAGCTATTGGAGAAGCCCTCAACAACACCTTTGGTCGAGAGGGAAGCCCAACAGGGAAACAATCAGTAACCTATTCTCTCCATGGAGACCAGCTGATTCTTAAGTTTGTCACTGTGGTACACTTTGCGGAAGAGCGTAGCCTTCAACTGCAAGTGGCTAGAATTACTGATGAAGCAGTGCAGATTTTAGGCGGAACTTTATCTAATCTAAAGTCACACTTTAAAGAAAGAGCAGGGGAGACTCTCAAGATCAAGGAAATTGACAACAGGGATGACATTGAGCTAATCAGCGCATCTGCGCACTCTCCGAGAAAAATTGCATATTATAGGCGCAATCATACTTTTCAAATAGAAAACTGATGGCACCGACTACCAAGCAGCGGCAGATAAAGGAAATAGTTAGGTGCGGAAAAGATCCGGTCTACTTTATAAATCGGTACCTCAAGGTTCAGCACCCGACGAGAGGCCTAATCCCATTTGACACTTATCCATTTCAGGATGACTGTATTTTGGCGTTTAATGATAATCGATTTAATATAATCCTGAAGTCACGACAGCTTGGGATATCGACTGTCTCTGCAGCATATGCAGTTTGGCTCTCGTGTTTTTATAGAGATAAAACTATTCTGATTATCGCAACGAAGTTAGCAGTTGCTCAAAACTTTATAAAAAAGGTAAAGATTGCGCTGAGACATATGCCAAAATGGCTGCTAGTTCCTGAGATTATTTCAAATAATAAACAGACAGTAGAGTTTAGTAACGGATCTTCAATCAAGGCAGTTCCTACTTCTGATGACGCGGGTCGTTCTGAAGCTTTGTCGCTTCTAATTGTAGACGAGGCTGCTTTTGTTAGAAATTTTGGTGATCTTTTCACAGGCCTCTACCCTACTCTTTCAACAGGTGGTAGGGCAATTATTTTATCAACACCTAACGGCGTCGGCGGTCAATACCACGATTTGTGGATAAATGCCGAAGCCGGAGAAAATGAATTTAATCCTATCAAGCTGCCATGGGATGTCCACCCTGAACACGGCGATGAGTGGTTTGCTAGTGAATCAAAGAACTTATCAAAAAAGCAGATCGCTCAAGAGCTGCTATGCGACTTTGCAGCATCAGGCGACACCTTTCTTAGCTCTGAAGAAATTGAGTATCTGGGCGCTTCCATCCGGCCTCCCATCGAAAGGTGGGGTCCAGAGATGGGTGTGTGGGTTTGGAAATATGGTTTGTCTGAACATCAGTATATTATATCAGCAGATGTGTCCCGAGGAGACGCCGGAGATTACAGCACATTTCATGTCATAGATACGGGCGAGTCTGAGATAGTAGCAGAATTTAAAGGCAAGGTACCGCCTGATCAATTTGCAGTACTCTTAGCTGAGGCTGGAAAAAGATATAGCCAAGCTCTCATCTGCCCGGAGAATAATACATACGGATATGCAGTTGTGATGAAGTTAAAGGAGATTGGGTACTCCAACTTATACTACAAGAATGAGAAGGACAAGTTCGCGGCACTTTATGGAACTGGTGATGTTGACCTTCACAAGATTGGGTTTACGACATCAGGTCAATCTAGAAATCAGATTTTAACTAAACTTGAGCAGGTGATTAGAAATAAGGAAATAAAATCTTTCTCTTCTCGCTTATATGAGGAGATGAAATATTTCATTTGGAAGGGAAACAAGGCTCAAGCTCTCAAGGGAAAGAACGACGACTTAGTGATGTCTCTTGCGATCGGAGTATGGCTGTATGAAACTTCACCTGTTAATAGCAAACATGCTTATGATCTTAATAAGGCGATGCTAGAGGGCTTTGGGGTGAACTCTAATATGTCAGACGATGTTCTAAGCCCATGGGCTGGCAAGTCTTACAACCCATATAAGCCATACCATCTCCAGGAGCTCCCTGTGTCAGGAAGCGATTCACCCTATGGAGATATGTCATGGCTTCTTGAATAGTTTATGATTTATCAGTGACGATTAGAATCATATTTAGACTATTGTAGGTGACAGATGGCGGAAAAAGGCGCAAATTTATTCGTTCGACTGACTAAGCTTTTTAGGTCAGGACCAGTTATTAAGCGGAAGGTTAAAAACGTTAGCCCTCCGGGCGCATCCTCTGCGCTTGAAATTTTTAAGAGGTCACACAGTGATGTGTACAATAGCACCCTCTCCTCTTACGGTGCGTTCGACAGGATGTCTCGCTATAGTGATTTTAGCGAGATGGAATCTACTCCTGAAATTGCGGCTGCTCTTGATATCTACGCTGAAGAGTGTGTCTCATCTGATGCAAATGGTAATGTTCTTCACATTCACTCTGACAATAGGAAGATCCAGGAAATTTTAGAAGGTCTTTTTTATGAGATTTTAAACGTAGACTTTAATCTCGTGATGTGGGTTAGGAATGTTGTCAAGTATGGTGATTTCTTTATCTTTAACGATGTCTCACCAGAATTTGGTGTAATAAATGCATATCCAATCTCAATATCAGAGATCGAAAGAGAAGAAGGGTTTGACCCAGATGATCCCGCCGCGGTGAGATTTAGATGGGTCACACAGGGAAATCAAGTTCTAGAAAATTGGCAAGTTACGCACTTTAGGCTCTTGGGAAATGACGCATTTCTACCGTATGGCTCCTCTGTATTAGAGTCTGCTCGTCGGATCTGGCGCCAGTTAATTCTGATTGAAGATGCCATGCTTGTCTATAGGGTTATTCGAGCCCCGGAACGAAGGGTTTTTAAGATTGATGTAGGCAATGTTCCGCCTGAGGACGTCGGTAATTACCTCGAGCAGGCTAAAACGTCGCTTAAGCGAAATCAAATCGTCGACAAAGACACGGGAAGGGTGGACCTCCGGTACAATCCGATGAGTGTGGATGAGGATTATTTTCTTCCTGTTCGAGGAGGCGATTCCGGAACAAGTATTGAAACACTGGCGGGAGGTACAAACACTTCCGCCATTGAAGATGTTGAGTATATTCAGAAGAAGCTTTTTGCTGCTCTTAAAATTCCTCGAGCATACCTTGGTTATGACGAAGATGTAGGATCTAAAGCTACGCTTGCGCAAGAAGACATAAGATTTTCTAGAACAATTCAGAGAATTCAGAAGACAATTGTTGCAGAGCTTAATAAGCTAGCAATGATTCACCTGTACTCACATGGGTATGAAGATGAAGACTTAATTGACTTTTCTCTCAAGCTGTCCAACCCTTCTTCAGTTGCTCAGCA
>DQKQ01000278.1 GCA_015660615.1 Flavobacteriales bacterium | reverse complement strand
CTTTCTTTCATTCAATCTAGATCAGTAAAAATAACTCTTCGAAGTTTCCATCAAAATCAAGGCCCTTCACATGCTTGGGGCATGTTAATCAGTCCACTAAAAGATGTTATGTTGTCGTTTGATGATACTAGTAATGCAAGATCTCAATTCGATGACATTTCCTTTTCTGAAGGTAATATCACTTCATTATTAGCCCAAACAGAGTTTGACGAATTCAGCATCTTATACGCACACTTATTTCGTTTATATAATGGAGAATGGTTGCCTAATGGATTCTACGCATTAGCTCTTAATGAGAACGTTGAAGAGTTCGAGTTTCACACAAATCACACTATGTCATGTTGCGAATAAATACCATCATAATTTTTATTGCCCTTTATGCTAACTGTTTTCAAGTCTTAGCACAAACAGAAATTTCGGCAATCGCTCGTCAAGCATATCACGAAAATTGGATTGAAAACCCTGACCTATCTACATCAATAGTAGAGCTATTAGACTCACTTCATTGGAAAAGAGAATTTTCTGCTTTCTGTCCAACTGATGGAAGTCCGGCAATGCTAATTCAAAACAAAGGCGTAACAGGGCTTCTCTCACCACCTTTGTCACCAAGGCACCCATGGGAACCCACTGATTGGGTTGAAAATAATGGAACTTGGAAAGGGAATTGCCCAGGCGATTCTGTTTCCTTTATGTACTCTCCTACTCTACAAATTAGTGATTGTGGACCCGAGCCTGATTTGCCGCCATGGATAGATGAATGCTCTGAAGAGTTTTCGCCTTGGTATCTCCAATTAGACACAGAGTTAGGCCCTTCTAATGGCAGTATTTACACAAAATTAGGAAATGATGGCGTGTTTAACAAACCCATAATTGTACTAGAGGGATTTGATTTTGGAGTAGGTGGAGATTTCAGTAGTTACAGACATGGCAGTTTTGGTTGGCATTCTCTTTACGGTTGTGACTTAGATGCCTTTCCTGGAACTGAAGCATACCCCATACTACTCGATAGTCTATATGACTTGGGATACGATATAGTTTTTGTTGATTTCGCACATGGGACAAAAAGCATAGAAATAAAATCTAAGTTTGCCCAAAAAGCGATCGAATTATGCAACACATATAAGCAGGGGGATAACCCTTTAATAGTTATCGGTGCCAGCATGGGAGGGATTGTCGGAAGACATACTCTTTGCCTGATGGAGCAACAACAAATAGACCACTGTACCAGGTTGTTTGTAAGCATCGACTCTCCGCATAGGGGCGCAAACATCTCACTAGGTCTCAATGGACTCGTTACACTGCTTTCAATCCCATCAGCTGAGGCCGCGATGTTCTATGAGAGCTTAAATTCTATGGCTGCAAAACAACTGCTGATTTCTACTCCAACTGGGTTAATGGAACATCAAGAAGCTATGCAAATGCTCGAAGAGATGGGGCTGCCTAAAAAGTCCATCAATGTTGCAATAGCAAATAGTCATCCAGAGGTCGAGATAGAATTGGCTGACGATCCACTACTTGATTGGTCAGAATCGTGGTGGTGGCTAGGTACAGCACATTTAACAGCAAATAGACATCCAGCACTAAATGCAGGGCTTTCGATATCTGCGTCCTGTGCACTCCCAATAGATTTTATACCATTTAACGGAACAGCTCTTTGGTATGAAGATGAAATATACGGATACTACCCCACATATGATTTAGACATCACCCCATCATCGGTAGGCCATCACATGAGGCTTTTAGTAGAAGCGATAAACGCATCGGGTATGATGGAGATTGCTGAATCTGACTTTCAAGGAGATGTAGGATTCATACCTACATCGAGCGCTCTAAACTGTAACGTATCTGAAGGTGAACCATCCAGTTTCGATTTCATGTCATACGCCACTGAGTGGAATTCACCCGAAGAACATGTTGCATTAACTATTAATCATCGAAACTTAATACTGGATAAAATTATTCAGGGTGATAAGATGGCTCCATATTTATTAAGTGATATGGCGACAGAAAGTGAATACACCTACAACCATCTTAACCCTTCAAAAACCTGGTTAGGAAATACTACCATAGAGGAAGGTGGGTTATTGCAATTGGGTGACGATTTGGATCTAACTATCATAGAATCAATAGAAATACAGACATTAATGTGTGGGACGACGATAGAAATAAACAGTGGAGGGACTATGAATGTCGGAGGGGAGTTAGGTTTGGCGACTGCCACATTAAAGCTTACTGAGGGGAGTTATTTATACACAAACAACGAGGGGTCATTAAACATTCATCCAGGGAGTACGATAATCGTCGAAGAAGGTGCTGAGTTGGTCATTGATGGTGCCACTATAATCATGAAGAGTGCAAGCAACTTGGTAATTAAAAAAGGGGGAATTCTTCGCTTTAGAAATAATGCCAACCTTGTATTTGAAGGTGATGGATGTGAATTGACCTTACAAGGAACTATAATTAATGATGAAAATTCGATCTCTAAGATTTTTCACGGAGGAGACACCTCAACTATAGCAAATATTGAAATTGAGGGAATTTATGCTACGATTGACAATAAGACAAATAGTAAACTAACTCTATTGGGAAACAATCATATGATGTTTAGCGAAGACAGTAAATGCTCTATAATCGGAGCTGGAAAATTCAATATTACAGAAGGAACTGTGCACTTCGATCCTGAATCTATTTTATACCAAACGAGTTATATTCAGATAATTAACTCCTCAATAAATGGATCAAATTTCGGAAGTTGGAACTCGGGGAATATATTAAGAATAATCAAATGCAATTGGAATAGAGTGAAAATGAATAGCTCAAACACAAGGCTGTTTCTTTATGAAAATGATATATCTAGAGCAATAATTAATCTTAATAACACGACATTTAATGTGTCAAATTGTAATATTTATTACTCTATATTCAAGTCGATAGAACATACTGGTGCTAATCATTTTTCTGGAAATATTATTGAAAGCGAATATGGCATCATGGGTGCTGCCGTTGAATTTATTTCTGGAACTTCTGTAAATATTCAAGAAAATATTTTTTCTGAAGGTGAATTAGGTCTAATCCTAGATAACTCAAAATCTACTTTGAAGTGTAACAGATTTTCAGGATTCGACGTAGCATTAACATTGCGTGGGAAAAACACGACTTATATGAGCCCGGAAACAGGTGGTGGATATAATGTTTTTGAAGACAATGGATTACACTTGAATTTTGACTGCTCTCAACCACCTTTAATACACCAGGGGAAAAACAAATTTGGGACATATGGTACGTTCTGTTTTAGTGGAACTCTGAAAATTATTTGTAATAACATCTTTAATTTAGAGGGGAATGATTTCAATGTCACACAACCAGGTTTTAACATCTTTAATTGCAACCCAAACTGTTTAAGCACATCAATAATAACCTCATTTAATCTTAGTGATGAGATTGTAATCTCATGTAATGACGATAGCACAACGACAAGTGATGATGGAAAAAAAGTTTATCTAGAAAATTCAGAATTTGACCTGCTGGGGAGAGAGATTACTGTAGAGAAAAATAAAACGGGAATTTATTTCAAAAGAAGAAACGACGGGCAGATCTATAAATACCTAAAGCTTGATTAAATGCTCTACCGCAATCTCATAGCCTCTCACTCCAAATCCGGAAATCACGGCCTCACAAGCTCCACCAACAATAGTAATACGCCTGAACTCCTCTCTTGCGTGAATATTCGAAATGTGAACTTCAATAACTCTAGCTGAAACTGAAGAGACCGCATCGCGAATAGCCACAGAAGTATGTGAAAACCCGCCAGGATTAAATACTATCCCGTCGTAGCGCATTCCGAAATCTTGAATAAGAGATATTAGTTCTCCTTCGTCATTAGATTGATGATCAGAAATTACAACGTCAGAAAATTTAGTCTTTAAAGCTGTTATTAGATTCAACAAACTATTATCTCCATAGATGCCAGGCTCCCTAACTCCAAGCATATTTAGGTTAGGTCCGTTTAATATTAAAATATTCAGCTTAGACATGTGAAAAATAAGTCATTAAATTATTGAATAAGCTTAGGTTGAGAAGCATAAACAAACATCGTATCACCTAATCCATTATAAATCTCAAAATCTTCAGCCTTACTGGAGTCAAAATCAAAGCCCAGAACTACAAGATCAGCTCCTCCAGAACGATTGAGGATGTGGCTTACTTTTTCATTTTGACTATTAACCTCGACTATTTCGATATTCTGCTCGGATATAGGAATTCGTCCCTCAACAATTTGAGCTTGCAAATGTGTGGCATGCTGATCATCTGCTCCATCACAAATAAAGAAAACTGAAATACTTGACTTACTCCAATCTGGGTGACCTTGAAGTATATAAGTCAAGAGAATCATTAAACTTGCATTTGATTTATCGTCAGGGGTAATCCAAAGGTGTATATCGTGCATGTTTCCAAATGATCTCCCACTGCTTCTAAGCAGTAAGAGGTCTAAGTCTACCGCTTTGAGAATATTTAAATTATTCAAAAGTTGGTCTCTATTCTCAAAATTTACAGGATCGTATTCCATCAAAAACAAATTATTCCCTTTACCGCTTAAACCAGGTAGTTGTACACATTGAGCAATTGCCGAAGTGTATGATGGCGAAATAATTGTATCTAATTGAACCCTACTACCCCCACCTCTCGACCACTCAACCAGTTCTTTATGTGCAATTTGAGCTTCCTTACTTGTTTCTTCATTTAAAAATCCCTGGATATAATGCATATAGGTTCCAAACCCATATTTATGTGCAATCCACCTTGTCATATCAAAACCCTCTCTCCTTTTAAAACTATCATGACTTATAGATAAAACAAAAGGCCTCCACTCTGTTGTAGATTTTAAATCATCCTCGTCATTCATCTGTAAAGCAAGCTGGAGAGAACGGGTGATCTGGAATATTATCCCCTTAAATAATCTAACCATCCCCCCTTCAGCTCCTCCACCTTTTCTTGAAATCCAAGCATGGATTAAAATCATAACAACAATACTCACTATTGCATAAGGCGTATTCATACCAAACATCAGAACAAAACATAGTACTGCCCCGACTAAACTAATAGACCAATGCGATTTAAACGTTGGTCTATAACTCGGATCAGCAGCCATTTGTTCTAAAAAGGAAACGAGACAAATAGCACCATAGGTAACCATAAAGAACATGGATATAATCTCAGCTACAGCATTAATATCTCCAATGGCTACAAAGGCAAATCCTATAATACAGGTAGCAATAGAAGCTCTAACGGGCTCTTGCCTTTCTCCTTTCCCAACGCTTAACCACTCAGACATTTTTCCTGGAAAAACACCATCTACAGCTAAAGCCTGTAGTGTTCTTGGCGCAATCATTACAGAACCTAAAG
The DNA here is from genome assembly GCA_015660615.1 of Flavobacteriales bacterium. Lineage (GTDB taxonomy): Bacteria > Bacteroidota > Bacteroidia > Flavobacteriales_D > Sanyastnellaceae > UBA974. The sequence goes on along the minus strand of DQKQ01000278.1, from coordinate 4,688 downwards.
CAGAACTTATAGCAGCAGCAGCAAGTCCTATGGCAATCATGGGAGGCCAAATACTTATCTGTTCCATAAACAATTCATCCGTCGCCAAGCTTTCTAAAGGAGCAGAGTACCAGAGTTTTATAGCAACAGCTACATAAACGACAATACCAACTATCGTTGCGTAAATAGTTCCTCGAGGAATACTTCTTCTAGGATCTTTCAAATCACCGCTAAGACCTAATCCAGCAGCGATCCCTGTGAATGCGGGGAATATGAAGGTGAAAACTTCGAAGAATGTAAATCTTTTAATTACTTCACCTGTTTCAGCAACTGTAATGTATTCAGGAATGGTCGCAGTAGGATCTAATACGGGATTTCCCGGACCTGTCCCTAAGAAGAAAAATAATAAAGCTGTGAAAAGAGCTGCTACTACAAAATACAATGCCTTTACTCCCAAATTAGCCCCCTTAGTGAGCATCAAAATGGTAAGTAGCCCCATCATCGTGAGGTTGATCCAAAGAGGTTCAATTAAGACCCCATAATTGAGATCAACCCATGAAATAATCGATCTACTTGAAATCGTAAAAGCAATTATATAAAATGCGACAGCAATAGACTGACTCAAGAATAGGGTTATCCCTATTGCACCACCAATATTCAACCCAAATGATCTTGAAATCATAAAATAGGCTCCACCTCCCTCTACCTTTTGGTTTGTTGCAATTTCAGCAACTGCAAGAGCTGCTGGGACAGTAACTAAATGGCCTAGTAGAATTATGAGTAAGGTTTGGAATAATCCAATATGGGCAATTGAATAACCGAATCTCAAAAATAAAATAGCCCCTAATATTGTAGAAATAGCCGTCAGAAAGACAGGCCAGGTGCCCATAGTTTTAAATTGCTCTACTACTTTCATCTAAAACGAAGTTAAGGCGTCGTTAGGGAAATAAACGAGTGAACTGGCAGGTGATCAGAAATGTAAAAACCATTATTAATGTGCTCATCTGCACACACCCAATTCACGTCTGCTCCATCAACTAAGATATAATCTATTCTAGGACCTGCATAGCCCGAGGGGTCAAATCCGGTAAAGGTGCCAAACTTCTTTTTACATCTTGTCTCAGCAACTACATATGTATCATTTAATCCCGAGTTGAGTAGATATTTTATTTCTTCGGAATCAGGCTCTGCATTAAAGTCTCCTAAAACAATTACTATATCAGCTCCATTTCCCAATGCCCAACCTCGAATAAGTGCAGCGGAAGCCCTTCGTGCTTTATCACCGATATGAGACCAATGAGAATTAATTACTCTTATTATCTTACCCGATTCTTTGTGATGAAGAGAAACTATTGAAGCTATTCTTGGCATTACAGCATCCCACCCAACAGAAGCTGTGTCACTCCAAGATTTTGACAACCATCTTGTTTCTGAATGAAGTAGGTCAAAAGATTTAGTTTGCCAGAGTATCGGACATGCTTCGCCTTTGCCAGTGCCATCTCTATTAACTGAATAGTTAGACATCCATGGTAAGTCATCCATTAAGTCATAAAGTTGGTTAGGTAAAACCTCTTGTAATCCAACTATGTCAAAATAGGCTATCGCTTTAGCGATGTCCTCTCCCCTATCAATCCACAATAAAGGGTCGGTGGGATTATCGTATCTAATGTTGAAAGTTGATACTGAGAACTCTCCTTCTGATTGTGATAAAAGAAGTGACGAAAAAAAACAAAGGAGAATAGTTGTGAAAATATCTCGGAAAGAGGAAGCAAAAGTGTGCATCTTACAAATGTACCTGCTATTACCTTTGTTGATATGGCAAAGCAAAAAATGTTTAAGCTCGGTGAGATTTTAGAGGTGGTAATCGTGTCAGCGGCGTTCGGAGGAAAAGGTGTCGCAAGGATTCCTACAGAAAAAGGAGATTTTACGATTTTCGTGCAAAACACTTACCCCGGTCAGAAGGTTAGTGCTCAAGTCGTTAAATGTAAAAACCGATATGCCGAGTGTAGATTACGTCATGTGATAGAATCATCTCCAGATGAGGTTGAAACTGAATACCAAAATATTCCGGGAGCTCCATATTCAAAGTTTCCCATTGATATTCAGCATAAATACAAGGAAGAGACTGCCCTCGATTTATTTGAACGTATAGGTGGTGTAAAAGACGTAAGGGATAAATACTCTGGAATTGTTGGGTCTCCTACCTGCCAACACTACAGAAATAAGATGGAGTACAGCTTTTCTGAAATTAGGCACGATCTGGAGACAGATGAAAAAATAGATGATTTCGGGCTAGGGTTTAAACATAGAGGTACGTGGTGGGCTGTTGAGAACCTAGATCGTGATTCAGGGCTATTCGATAAACAAATTGAGGACGATATTTATAAGGTCCGCCTATGGTGTGAAAAGACAGGACTACCAGCTTGGCATCCGCCTAAAAGAAAAGGATTTTTCAGGTTCCTTGTCATAAGAAGAAGTATTGCAAATGATACACTTCTCATAAACTTGGTTACAACCTCAGGAGGTGAAGAAGCCTTTATAGAATCTGAATTTGTTGATTTTATCTTAAGTCTATGGGGAAGTAGAGTTGCCGGAATTCTTCATAGCGTTAATGATAATATCGGTGAAAGAGTTGAAGCGAGAGAGGGATTGAGTAAGCTTATTTACGGCGTGGATAGAATAACAGAAGTGCTTCATGGGCTTAAATTCGACATAAGTCTTAGTAGTTTTTTCCAAACAAACCCTCAATGTGCTGAGAGGTTATATTCCGAGGTTATAAACCTAGCAATTAAAAAGGATCTGGGGGATAAGGATGATATCGTCTTAGATCTGTTTTGTGGAACTGGAACTATTTCTCAACTTCTTGCAAAACATCACAAAGGAGAAATAATAGGTGTGGATATAGTTGAATCTGCTATCGAAGACGCTCGTATTAGCGCTGCGAATAATGGAGCAGATAATATCACCTTCCACGCCGCTGATGTAGGAAAATTTTTATTAGAATACCCTGAGTATAAGGGCAGAATTCGGACTCTTGTAATGGATCCACCTAGAGCAGGTATTTCACCTAAATCACTACGCAAAGTAATAAGACTACTTGCCGATAGAATTGTATACGTTTCTTGTAATCCAGCCACACAAGCTAGGGATATGGCTACCCTTGAAGAGAATGGATATCAACTTATTTCTATTAAATTAGTAGATCAATTCCCGCACACAGCACATGTAGAGTCAATTGCTCTATTTGAGCGCATTCCTGGGTCTGTGCCAATTATTAATATGAGGAATCAGTGATTACTTTATCCACTAATTCAATAAAACCACGTTCATGAAAAAGAATAAAATTCTGGATTCAGACCAAATTCAAAGAAAATTACAAAGAATAGCTCGTGAATTTATCGAGGCTCATCACAGTGAAAAAGAGTTGATTCTAGTTGGTATTGAAGGTCAAGGTCTGGAGATGGCATCTAGATTACACGATATAGTAAAATCTATAAGTAAACTTAGAGTTCGCTTTGAAAAAATTAAGCTAAATAAAGCAGCGCCATTAAAATCCGAAATTATTTGCAGTTTCTCAAAAGCTGAGTTGAAAGACAAAGTGGTCATCGTAATTGATGACGTTCTATACTCAGGGAAGACATTGATTTATGCTGTTAAACATATTTTAGAATCCGAACCTAAAGGAGTCTACACAACTGTATTAGTTGACAGGATTCATAGATCTTTTCCTATTCGCGCTGATTATTACGGTCTTACACTATCAACACATCTTAAGGAGAATATTACCGTTAATCTTAGTAAATCAGGTAAATCAATTAAAGACGCTGTTTACTTAGACACTTGATTAGTATTTCGATAAGTATTTAAAGCGCTTCTCTCAAGCGCCAACCGATTGAGTTCAGCTTACTGGTTAACTGATCATCATCCCACTGAATGTTATCCCACTTTGCATGAGCTCCAGAATAACAGGCAGATCGTACAAGTAATTGTCTTCCTATTACTCTTTCAAGATCATCAGGTGGCACATCTGCAAGAATCGGTCTTGTAGATAAGTTCTCTTTTAAGCGGTTAGCTAATTCAGGCACAGGAACTGACAGATGAATTACAACACCATGGCTTCTCATCAACTTCATAGCGCCATCTGCGCACGGTGTACCTCCCCCTGTTGCAATAACAGATTCTGGTTCTTCCATCACTAAACGTAATAAGTCCGCTTCTTCAACTCGAAATGATTCCATTCCATAATCTGCTATAAAATCACTTATTGAGCACCCAAATATCTCCTCTAAACGAGAATCCATATCTATCAATGGTCTCCCCGTATGATCAGAAATACGCCTAGCTAATGTAGTCTTCCCACTCCCCATAAATCCAATTAATATCAAATGCATAAGCAAGTGTACAGCATAAAATTGTAAATTAAAATATTATGCCTTATTTAACATTAACGGATAGCATCTGAATACCCTCTAAAAATCCTGTAATTTTATCTCCAGTAGCGACACTTCCCACTCCGGCAGGTGTACCGGTAAATATTAAGTCACCTGTCTTAAGAGTCATATACTTAGACAGATACACTATAAGCTCGTCGACTGAAAACATCATATCTGAAGTGTGCCCCAGCTGGACTTCACTGTTGTTAATAAGTAGTGAGAAACTCAAGTCCTGAATATCTTTTCCAAGCTCTTTTAATGGAATAAATTTCTCAG
>DQKQ01000128.1 GCA_015660615.1 Flavobacteriales bacterium | reverse complement strand
TGGACTGACTTTGCGGGTGTGGAAAATTTCATTAACGCAAGTATTAAAGAAAAACAAGCTTCTTTGTGTTGGCAAAAATGTAAAGATTCATATTTGGCTTTTTTTATTGTGTGGTGGTAGGTTAGATTCCCGTGGAGTTTAGTGATTTTTTGCGTAAACCTTAGAATCCACATATCTATTCCATATTGAGAATCAATTACCTTTAACATGAAATCAGAGACCCAATATGAATAGCAAATACGTTTTTAAATCTAAAAGACTTGGGTTTCGGGTTTGGACTAAAGGAGATCTTCATGAGTTTGGTGAAATAAATGCCGATAAAGATGTAATGGAGTATTATCCAAGCCCACTGACAATTAAAGAGACCGAAGAATTTATTGATCGACTTATAGCCCATTACGCCAAACACGGATACCAATATTTTGCAACTGAAGTTTTAGAAACGCATGAGTTAATCGGTTTTGTCGGATTGGCATTTCAGAGATATAAGACAGAATTTAGCCCCGCTACGGATATTGGATGGCGGTTGAAGAAATCGGTTTGGGGAAAAGGATATGCAACGGAGGGGGCTGAAAGATGTTTAGAATTTGCTTTTGAGGATTTGAATCTCAAGAAAGTGTTTTCCGCTTGCAGTAAAAAAAATCTCAAGTCAGAGAATGTCATGAAAAAAATAGGCATGGAGAAAATGGGGGAGTTTAATCACCCTAACTTGAAAAAATATCCTGAATTAGAAAAATGTGTTTGGTATGAAATAACATCTTAGCATAGCTAATGAGTTGAATATTTATTAATCTAAGAAAATGAAAAAAAATTACTGCGTTCTTATAACTATGGGTCTTCTCAGCTTTTTTTCCTGTGACAACTTAGAGCACAATACCGACAAAGAAAATAATATCGCTACTGAAACAAAGCAACTCTCAGCTGAATCAGAGCCACAAAAAGAAAATGAAAGACGCGAGCCTCACAACTATGGAGGTTGGTATTGTCCTGACAATCTAAATGGGTTTCCTGTTGTTGATTTCTCAGATTGGGCAGACGTGCCAGTCGTTAATGGGAGAATGGCAACTCAGGAAGAAACATGGAATGGCTCATCACTAATGTTTATAGATATGGCAAAGTATCCCGACGCCAAGCCCATGGACATCACAACTCCTAAACTTGCTCGGTATTACAACGAGTATACACAAAAGGATGAGTTGATTATCGTAATACAAGCCGTAACAGTAGAAAATGATTCAGTTGTGGGGTTTAGGTATATCAACGGAGGGAATGGTAGCGCAAGATTTAATGAAGTAGAGTTCCTCACTGATTCTGAGGTTGAAAACCTGAAGTCTTCGCGTTTTATTTCACAGACAATAGCTATAGATGCAAAAGCGAAAGATATCTATAAGGTCATCACAGATTCCATTTACGCAACCCGATTAGGAGAGGGTTTCTATGAAAAAGCAATCTATGACTCTGATTGGAACCGCGATTCGAAGGTTGTCGTTAAGGATGCGACAGGTGTTGTTTTGCGGACAGGTAGACTAACTGCCGTTTGGCCTAGCTTATATATTCAAATAGACTACAATTTCGATGGGGCTAATTACGTCGAGAAATTGTTTCTTTCTCGCAGTGAAGAAGGAGAAAGCACAGAGTTGATTCTTGTCGCGGGTCCTTTTAACGATGACTTTAACGAGGAAAAGAAGAGTTGGAATAGCTGGGTTTATACTTTAAAAGTCCTAAGCGAACAAAGAAAATGGATTGGGATATAATTGACTTTTTCTTTGCTGGTGTGCTTTTGTCTAGTACGGGATTTGAGGTCGGGATATTGTATGTAGAAATCCCTGCTAACTATCTCTCTAGCTCTATCTTTGCATAATGCACAGAACACAAACTTGTGGCGAATTGCGCCTGAAAAATACAGGTTCATATGTTACTCTTTCTGGTTGGGTCCAAAAGGCTCGTGACTTGGGAGGGATGACGTTCGTAGATCTTAGGGATAGATATGGGATTACTCAGCTTGTTTTCAATATGGAAACAAGCGATGAACTTTGTGAGAAAGCCAGGAAGTTGGGTCGTGAGTACGTGATCAAAGTCTCTGGAAATGTTATCGAGAGAGAGAGCAAGAATAAAAATAATCCTACTGGGGAAATTGAGATAGAAGTAAGCTCGCTTGAGGTTCTCAATGCAAGTAAAACTCCTCCTTTTACGATCGAGGATGAAACAGATGGTGGAGATGATTTGAGGATGCAGTACCGCTATTTAGATCTTCGTAGAAAACCCGTGCAAGCTAATATTATGCTTCGCCACAGAGTGGGAATGGAGACTCGCAAGTATCTCGATTCTGTTGGATTCATAGATGTTGAGACACCCTACTTGATTAAGAGTACTCCTGAGGGGGCGAGAGATTTCGTGGTGCCGAGCAGGATGAATCCTGGGCAGTTTTACGCCCTTCCGCAAAGTCCTCAGACATTTAAGCAGCTTCTTATGGTAAGTGGTTTCGATCGCTATTACCAAATCGTAAAATGCTTCCGTGACGAGGATCTTAGAGCAGACCGTCAACCGGAGTTTACACAGATAGACTGCGAGATGGCTTTCGTAGAGCAAGAGGATATTTTAAACACATTTGAGGGTATGGTAAGACACCTCTTCAAAGTGGTTCTTGATGTGGAGATCGAAGACTTCCCTAGGATGGACTACGACGAAGCCATGCGTCTCTATGGTTCGGATAAGCCGGATGTGAGGTTCGGGATGGAGTTCGTTGATTTGTGTGAGGTAACTAAAGGGAAGGGATTCGGAGTCTTTGATTCTGCGGAGACAGTGCTCGGAATTTTAGTTCCTGGAGGGGCAGAGTACACACGAAAAAAGTTAGACAAGCTCACGGACTGGGTTAAGCGTCCTCAGATAGGTGCGAAAGGACTTATTTACTGTAAGATGAATGAGGATGGGACTACGAAAAGTAGTGTAGATAAGTTTTTTGATGAGGGAGCTAGAGAGGTTTGGGTGAAAAAAATGTCAGCACAAAAGGGAGACCTCATACTTGTACTTTCAGGCGATTTAGACAAAACCCGCAAGCAGTTAGGTGAGTTAAGGCTGCACCTTGGATCAGAACTGGGGTTATGCGACTCTAAAGTCTTTAAGCCACTGTGGGTAATAGACTTCCCGCTGCTCGAATGGGACGAAAAAACCGAGAGGTACCACGCTATGCATCACCCATTCACTTCCCCTAAGCCAGACCAACTCAGCCTAATAGACACAGATCCAGGAAAGGTGAAAGCGAATGCTTACGATATGGTAATTAACGGAGTAGAGATAGGTGGTGGATCTATTAGAATCCACAATCGAGAACTTCAAGCGAGGATGTTCGACTTGCTTGGGTTTACTACTGAAGAAGCAGAAGCTCAGTTTGGATTTCTAATGGACGCATTCCAATACGGGGCGCCACCACATGGAGGGTTAGCTTTAGGTTTCGATAGACTTTGCTCTATGTTCGGAGGGTCTAATTCTATCCGCGACTTTATCGCATTCCCTAAAAATAACTCTGGTCGGGACGTTATGATAGACGCCCCTTCACCTATCGACGATGCCCAATACGCAGAGCTCGAATTAAAAACTACATATAATCCCAATAAATAATGTACCCAACTGAAATGGTTGCCCCTATGAAAGCTGAGCTTGTTGATGCTGGCTATAAAGAACTTCTTTCCGTAGATGAAGTAACGCAAGCGTTAGATAAATCTGGTACTACACTTGTAGCTATTAATAGCGTTTGTGGTTGCTCCGCAGGCTCTATGCGCCCAGCTATGATTCTGGCTCTCGACAATGAGAAACTTCCAGATAACCTCACTACTTCTTTCGCTGGATACGATATAGAAGCTGTAGCACACGTTCGTAAATTTATGCTACCTTACCCTCCATCTTCTCCGAGCATTGCTCTTTTTAAAGATGGAAAGATAGCTATGATGGTAGAGCGTCATCACATCGAGGGAAATACTGCTGAAGCTATCGCAGATCATCTAAAAGAGGCTTTCAACGAATTCTGCTAGAGCTTAATAAAAATAGAAAAGAGAAATGGCACGCATCCTCACCGGCATACAGAGTACAGGAACTCCCCACCTTGGGAATATCCTTGGTGCGATAAAGCCTGCCATAGATTTAGCTAACGACCCTTTAAACGATTCGTTTCTGTTTATCGCTGACATGCATTCTTTAACACAGATAAAGGATGGAGAAAGGCTAAAGAGTAATACCTACACGGTAGCTGCGACCTGGATGGCTTGTGGGTTAGACACCTCAAGAAGTGTGTTTTACCGCCAAAGCGATGTGCCTGAGGTGACGGAGCTTGCTTGGTATTTACAATGCTTATTTCCATACTCTCGCATGACATTAGCACACAGCTTTAAAGACAAGTCTGATAGGTTAAAGGATGTAAACGCAGGCCTCTTTAGTTATCCCATGCTGATGGCTGCGGATATTTTACTTTACGATGCCGAGAAAGTCCCCGTAGGTAAAGACCAAATGCAGCATCTTGAAATGACCCGAGACGTAGCTTCAAGATTCAATCACAAATTCGGAGAAACTCTTATTCTTCCAGAAGTCTTAACGAGCGAGTCGACGATGTTAGTTCCTGGAACCGATGGAGGTAAGATGTCTAAGTCGCAGAACAATACCATCAACATCTTCGACGATGCTGCTGCGCTCAAGATGGTTATAAATAAACAACTCGTCACAGACGCAACACCCCTTGAAGACCCTAAAGATCCTGACTCAGCAGTAGTGTACAACCTTTATAAACTTATCACTTCAGAATCTGACGCTCAGGAAATGGCCGCTGCATTACGTGCAGGAGGATATGGTTGGGGTCACGCCAAGAAGGCGCTGTTAGAGGCACTCGTAGACGGCTTTGCGTCTGAAAGAACGCGCTATAACGAGCTTATTTCTAACCGTGAAGAAATAGATATCGCTCTATCTAAAGGTGCCGAACGCGCCCGTGTTGTTGCTTCAGAAGTCCTCTCGAGGGTGAGGGGGAAGATTGGGTACTAATCTAAAATCTCAGCTCCGTACTTGGTCTGGAATTTTCTGTAGAGTTCTCGTTGTCTGTTATCGAGATCGATGGTGCGGCCTCCGATAAAGGCGTGGGTGAGATCGTTCGTTCTGATATCTAAAGCGTCGCCTGAAGAAATAAACAAAGTGGCGTCCTTGCCTCTTTCAATGGTTCCGTAAGTCTCGTCGATACCTAGAATTTTCGCAACATTTCGAGTTAAAGACATGACAGCTTGTTCCTCTGTGAGACCATACTTTCGAGCGGTTCCTGCGTAGAAAGGAAGGTTACGGGTATTCATTTCTGTCATCCTTGCATCGACTTGAAGACCAAATAGAACTCCTTCGTCTGCAAGGAGTTTCGGGAGTCGATAAGGGAGGTTGATATCATCCTCGGGAAATCTTGGCAATCTGTGGACGCTCGTGAGCAGAACGGCAACATCATTCTCCCTGAGCATATCTGCTACAAGGTGAGCATCATAGCCCCCGACAATGACAAGTCGATTAATACCCATCTCCCGTTTGAAATGGACGGCTTCGGTTATGGCGCGAACATCGCTAGCGTGAACGTAAAGTGCAAGAGAGCCATCGAATAGGCCACGCATCGCTTCGTGCTTGACATCCATAACCGAATTTGATGATAGGAGGTCGGGACGAGAAAGAGCGTAGGCTCTAGCTTCAGAAAAGTAGCGATCTATTTCATGCTTAGCTTGCTCATACGTTTTGCGCTTTCTCACATCAACTTTGCCATCGAGAGCGTGTTTGTGATGAGTCGAAGGCCAATTTAAATGAATACCGTCCACCATTTTTATGGCGGCGTCCTCCCAATTCCATCCATCGAAATGAACGACTCCAGAGGCTCCTGATATAACACCTCTCCGCGGAGTAATTTGGCCCATAAGGACACCGTTAGTTCGAACAGTTGGGGTAATCTCAGAGTCGGTATTAAAGGCGATTATTGCGCGAACATTGGGGCGGAATGTGCCCACTTCGTATTGATCTTGAGTAGCTCGGACAGCACCTATTTCTTGAAGACCTAAAGTGGTGTTTGCCACGATAAAGCCCGGATATATTTGCTGGCCAGTAGCGTCGATAATATCGTCGTACAAGCTCTTATCAACTTGGAACGTCCTTCCCACAAAATCTATTTTTCCGTTGCGGAATCCTATCGCCGCGTCATCAATAGCGTCGCCTGTACCAAGGTGGGCGGTACCGCCGAGGATGAGAATTGAGCGTGTTTGGACTGGAGCAGGAGTCTGCTGAGAAAGAGATGGGGTAGTCATTAGACCGGCCAGAATAAGTAATAATATAAATCTCATGGCTTAGTTGTTTTCCTCAGTTACAGTGTCACAATGGTAGTGGGTACGGATGGCCTCGGACGGAACTCGAAGCTTCCCCGGTGGCTTATTACTACCGGAGGCAATCATTTTCTTTGTGAGGCGAGCGCGTTCTAGCCGGATAGCTTCCCTCAGTTCTTTATCTAAGCTTAAACTATACAGACACTCCCCCTCGACATAGGTTCGGGTAGCTTGGGCATTCATACTCAAAGGGTTTTCATCCCAAACCACAATATCCGCATCTTTCCCCACCTTAATCGAACCCGTCAAATGATCTATATGCAAGAGTTTTGCCGGATTGAGGGTGATAAATTTCAAGGCCTCCTCTTCGGATACTCCTCCGTACTTAACCGACTTCGCAGCCTCTTGGTTAAGGCGACGTGCCATCTCCGCATCGTCGCTGTTAATGGCGGTAGTAATACCTTGGCCATGGAGGACGGCAGCATTGTATGGAATCGCGTCTTTTACTTCGTATTTGTATGCCCACCAGTCACTAAACGTCGATCCCCCAGCGCCATGTTCTTTCATCTTGTCGGCGACTTTATAGCCTTCAAGTATGTGAGTGAAGGTGTTGAGGCGGAAATTCATCGAGTCGGCTACGTGCATAAGCATATTTATCTCGTCTTGTCTATAGCTATGACAAGTCACAAACCTCTCCTCCCGTAAAATTTGAAGAAGCACGTCGAGCTCTAAATCATGTCTCGGCTCCACGGGCCCGAGCCCCGCTTTAAGATCGCGCTTCTTAGTATTAGCAAGTTCGTGCCTATACGATATGAAGGACTCTCCGTATTCACGAGCACGGATAAAGAGATCGTAGAATACCTGCTCGACCCCCATCCTCGATTGCGGAAAGCGAACCTTTTGCGCATCGCCCCAATTGCTTTGCTTCACGTTCTCCCCAAGGGCGAACTTGATAAATGGAGTCGCGCCCTCGTAAAGAAGCTCCGTGGGAAGTGAGCCCCAACGGAATTTGATAATCGCGCTTTGGCCTCCTATGGGATTTGCCGATCCGTGAAGAAGTTGAGCACACGTAACACCCCCAGCTAGTTGCCTGTACATATTCACGTCCTCGCTATTCAACGAATGACCTATCCAAACCTCCGCACTACTCGCCTGTGTCGCCTCATTCACACCTCTCTCAATTGCGATATGTGAGTGCTCATCAATAATCCCGGGCGTAACATGCTTGCCCCTACCATCAACTTCTTCTACCTCTACATCTGTCCCAAGAAGTTCTTTGACATTGAGCCTCGCCCCTACTGCAGCAATTTTTCCATCGTAAATCAACACGTCCGCTTCCTCTAAAATCCCTTCATTTTCACAAGTCCAAACAGTTGCTCCCCTAACCACCACCGCTTTCATTCCAGCGTTCTCTTTAGCAGTTTTTAAAGGCGACCCGTATGCTGTAAAAGGGTATAATACTTCACCAAGCGGTTCTGTTTTTTCGGAAATAGAGTCTTCAATTAGAACTTCAGCCAGTTCATCAGACACAGGTTCTGGAGCATCGACTTTAACGGCGCTCCACGTAGTCAACTTCCCGTTAGGCATTATAGCTGTCCCTTCCCAAATTCTGCTATCCATCCATACATTTCCAGTGAGTCGAATAGGTCCTTCCTTAGATTCCAAACCCAAGACTATGGTTCTATTGTCTAGTAAAATTGTGACCTTCTGCTCTGTTGAATCATTGATTATCTGGGTGGCTGTAATATCTTCTGTGACTACAATGTGCTTGATTTCGTCACCATACCCGCTTAGTGAGATATCGTAATCTCCTGATATATCGACTGCATCACGGTCGAGCATAATGGTTGGAATACCGCTTACCCAATGCTCTACGAGCTTAGTTTCGGACTCAAAAATAGGGCCGTCAGAAACGATAATGTTCGCGCGGAGGCCAGGTCGGATGGCACCTACGATTTCAGAAACTCCTAGCAGAGATGCAGGGAGTTCCGTCATAGCGCGGAGGGCAATGTCGCCAGGAAGGCCTCGCTGTACGGCTATGCGTACGGCGGGAAGAAATTCCGAGGGACTCTTTAATCCGTGGGCGGTAAGGCAAAATTCAATGCCTGCGTCATTTAATATGGAAGCGTTGCTGGGGGCGAGCTCCCAGTGCTTTAGTTCTGTTAAAGATATAAAGCGAGCTAAAAATAGGTCGCTAAGATCATAAGGTGTTGGGAATTTTACGGGAACGATTAATGTCGCCCCGGATTCTTTTATAGCTGAAGCACGCTGATAGCTATCACCACCGCCAAGAAGTAGGTAGTTGAGATTGAATTCATTTGCTACGACTTCAGCACGGAGGATATCCTTCCAAGAACCAGCTGAAAAAACAGAGGGGAGGTCCGAGTTCGAGTTGAAAGCCTCAAGAGAAAGATTAGTCCCGCCAGAGAGGCCTCGGGGAGAGGCGTCAGCATACCAAGAGGCGTCGAGATGAGTTTGGCGTAAGAGCGCTGTGGCACCCATTAGAGAACCGGGATACGACTGACGAGAAGATCCTTTGCGGAAACTGAAATGTATGGAGGCAAGCGGACGAAGCATGGACTCGCGGGCATCATCAATGGGCATAACAAGTGCCCCAGATCCACGGACAATTCCGTCTGGGACGTGGGTGAGGACAGCCCCAAAACCTGCTTCGCGAAGAACTTTTGCAGTTTTCGAATCTGGGATAAACTTCTCGTAGGCGTCTATTTCTGGACGAACGGACTGATTCCAACCATAAGCCCCTTTGTTGTTGGTTTCATATTGCGGGGTGCGTGACCATCCCGCTGGTTTCACTTCCGGAAGGCCGTATGACGAATGAAGATCTACAAAAGACGGGTATAGGTGGTATCCTGTAAGGTCAAGTCTGACGACAGCGCCTGAAACTGTAGAAGTCGATGTGGCGGAACCAGATTTTACTTCGAGAATCTCCCCGCGTAAAAGCACAACTGTTGCATCATTAAGAACAGTTGAAGCATCAACGTGTACGGTTGCATGTTCCAGCACCGTTTTTACAAGATGTTTATCTAGTGTTCCGTTAGTAGGGAATGTTGAAGAAGCTTGGGTTTGGGCTAAAGTGACGGTAGAAAAAAGACCGGCAAAAAAGATTGCAAAAGAAACTGTGAGTATTTTGTGCATGTTGAGCTAAAGAGATTGCAAAATAGAAGGGCAAGTTAATGATTGCAGGAGTAACTTGCGATAGCAATTTTAAGCATCTGAAAAAACCCATGGCAAGTAAAAAATTTCCCACCACTGTTTACGCTGAAATGACTCCCAATCCTGCTACAATGAAGTTCGTTGTGGATAGAAAATTAGTTTCTGGATTGCATCAACTTGATTTTCATAATGTAAAAGAGGCTATGGTTTGTTCTCCACTTGCTGCGGAACTTTTTAATTTCCCTTTCGTTGTGGGCGTTTTTATCAGTGGCGAAATCGTTTCTGTAACTAAAGATGAGTCGCTTGGATGGGAGATGATCGTTATGCAGCTCAGGGAATACATCCGTGAGTGGCTCGTGGATAATGAATTCGCTGTGGAGGAAGATAAAATATCTGAACTTTCTGAACTTGTTGGAGGAATTGACCAAGAAGGAAAATCAGCACTATCAATAGACAAGCTTATTGAATCCGAAAACATATCACCTTCTGAATACGACGAACAAATAGGAGAACTTCTGAACGAATATGTAAGACCTGCTGTCGAGCAAGATGGAGGGGCAATCGATTTTGTTGGTTTCAAAGATGGTGTTGTTTATGTTCAATTGCGTGGTGCTTGTTCCGGATGTCCATCTTCTACCGAAACTTTGAAGGGCGGTATAGAAACCTTATTAACTTCAAAAATTGAAAGCGTTAGTGAGGTTGTCTCTATTGCTTAACATCCACTAACTCTATACAAATAGTGATTAGGCTGTAAAGCTGATATCACTTCTGACGGCAACGTAAGCAATTTTATTTCACTATATTTAGATAATGAAATCTTTTGCTCTCATATTCAGCATGTTGGTAGCTTTCAGCTTTTCCTCTCTTTTAAGCCAAACCCCATCTTCCCATGTCCTTGTTATCG
>DQKQ01000267.1 GCA_015660615.1 Flavobacteriales bacterium | reverse complement strand
TAAATAGTAGGTTCAACCTCCTCTATTTCGTGAGTCCCTCTCCAATTCTGCATTTTATTGAAATATTCTGCATAAACACCTTCGAACTCATTATCGGAGGCGAACTCGCACATCATCCTACAGTTACTTTCATAAACCGGTGAATGGGTGCCCATTTGCATCGCCTGAGCGTCTTCCATAGTCCAATCAGATTTATCGCTAGAAAGTGCTTTCATTATCGATGCGCCACGAGTATTTCCTCCGTAGTAATACCCAGGATAATGTACTCCTTCTACCTCCTCAGGAGAATTATTCGTGGAGAAAATAAAACCCCTCTCAGGATTTATCGTCTGAGGGTTTTTTGTAAAATCATACCACCCTAGAATATCGTTCTCTGCAAGTGAACCGTCTTGTATAGATTTTGAATCAGCTGTAGTAGATCTAATAGGCAATTTCGCAGCAGCCCACCATGCTATATTACCCTCAATATCTCCATACATAATATTCAATCCTGGAGCGTGAACTAAAGAAGCTGCATGTTGCATTTCTTCAATACTTTCTGCCCTAGATAAGCCATAGAAGGCTTCCTGTATTAAGTTCTCTGGATACTGCATATATGTCCACCACATAGCAACGCTATCTTCTATCAAAGGCCCATGCATGGTGCTTCTTACCTCGAACTCAACATCTTCTCCCCCTGATACTCGAATTATTTCCTTAGAAACTTCCAAATCATACAGTTTACCATCGTGCAGATACTGATCTCCTTCAATAGTCTCCTTGTACAAATCCACATCATCATTAACAAACATAGTTATCCCCCAGGCTCTCTCCCTTGTATGTCCTAACGGTGGGAATGGTACTCCAGCTATATGATTTCCATAATATTCTAACTCAGGTGTATGTAGATGTGCTTCATACCAAACAGATGGCGATGAGTACTTCATATGAGTATCATTACAAAATAAGACTTCTCCTGATTTGGTCTTAGACCCGGATATAACCCAAGAATTCGAACCTATAAATTGGGATACAGGTAAATTCTCATCTAGGCGATTTGCCAAATCGGAGAAAGCTGTGATATCGACAGAAGCGTTTTGAGTTGGGATTTTCGTGAAACCCTTCACTCCTACTGCGACATCTGCTAAGTAAGTCGAATCGAAGTTAGTTTTTATCCAATCTACTATAGGCTCAGTTTTAATATGAATTGCAAAGCTATAAGCCATAAAACCAGCCGTTTTGTACATATCCACAACTTTAAACTCTTTAGGAATAGCACCTAAAATCTTATACTCAATAGGATATTTTTCTTCATCAATAAATTTATTTATCCCCTTTAAATAAGCGAGGGCGGCAATCTTCGTTTTTTCAGAAGAAGTCCTATCAAACTCAGCAGCATCTTTAATTGCTGCCTTACTCATGCCTAGGGTCCTTAAGTACCTATCATTTTCTATCATGTCCTCTCCAAAGAGCTCAGAAAGCTCTCCCCCACCCGCACGGCGGAGTAGATCCATCTGCCACAATCTCTCTGAAGCATGTACATATCCAAGTGCGTACATCGCGTCTATCTCAGATTGAGCATAAATATGAGGCACGGCCATATCATCGAAAACTATTCTGACATCACTGCCGATGTCAGATGAAGAAATATCAAAATTGTAATCTGTTGCAGATGTCTGCATAAAAAGATAAAGCGACACACACAGAACAAGAAAAATAGCGGTGATCACATATAATAATATCTTGATTTTTTTCATTTGGTAAACTTAGCAAATCAAGTACAAGCAATTCGTAATTCTAGTGAACTTAAATTTCTAAATTTTACTTATAAATTCTCTTATAAATTCTAATTTCAAATCACCATAGGAACTTCCATCAATAAAATCCTAGAATTTTTTTCAACTGATATAGAAATCGAATCTGTGTCCCAAATACCAAAGCCATCTCGCTTTTCTAACTTCTGTCCTTCAATAGTAGCATCTCCCTCTATTATGAAAGCATAGACCCCGTTGTCGCTAGAATTAAATTTGTACTCAGTTGTTTTTTGTTCACTGAACTCTCCTATACTGAACCAAGAATTCTGATGTATCCAAACTCCTTGATCTTTTTCATTAGGAGATAGTATCTGATAGAATTCATTCTTCACTTCAAGGTTTCTAATTGGTAATTGATCATACCTAGGCGTTACATTCTTTTTATTGGGGAAAAGCCAAATTTGAAGAAGTTTAACATCCAATTCGGTATCAGCATTAAACTCACTATGTAATATGCCTGTACCAGCACTCATTACCTGTACATCGCCACTTTTTATAACAGTACCATTACCCATATTATCCTTATGTTCCAGATCACCCTCTAATGGAATGGTAATGATTTCCATGTTATCATGAGGATGCGTGCTAAACCCTTTCCCTCCAGCAATAGTGTCATCATTGAGAACTCGTAACACTCCAAAATGCATCCTTTCTGGATTGTGATAATTTGCAAAACTAAACGTATGATTTGCCTTCAGCCAGCCATGATCAGCTGAGCCTCTTGTATTCGCTTTATGTAAGACAGTATTCATGGTCTTGATTTCCTTATTCGGAACATGATTGAATCCAATCTTTTCTATAAGCCTATCATAGGTAGAATCAATATTTTGAGAACGGGCTGTAGAAATAAATGGCGCAGCAAAAAAAGCAGCACCAGATGCAAAAGCGCCTTTAATAAATTTAATCCTATTCATTTATGCAATATAAATAAATTAACCCTATATTTCTTTATTCACATTTATATAAATTTTTATGAAACATCTTCTAAAACTCTCGACATTACTTCTATTCGTAATCAATGGAGGAACTGCCTTTTCTCAGTCACCTTGTGATTTAGAACCTGATCCGGGACCTTGTTTCGCTGCGATACCTGCCTATTATTTCAACCAAGATACACAGTCTTGTGCTGAGTTTATATGGGGTGGTTGTGCTGGTGTTGTACCCTTTTGGACCCTAGAAGAGTGCCAATCTGAATGCATTTCCGATGGATTTAACCCAATTGATCTTTGTGACTCAATAATTGTCTCTTTAAGTTCAGTAATTCAACCTGAACTGGGAAGCGTGGGTATCATCACGATCTCAATGTCTTCGATATTTACAACCAGCTATACATTTCCCTATGCTGGATTTCAATTGATGGACGCTGAGGGTATGATTGTCGCTTCCGAAGAGTTGAGTTCTGCTCCAAATGTATACGGCATTGGGCCCTATATGAATGAAACACGTTACCTAATTTTACCTTTATCTCTTCCATCTCCTTTTTCAGGACAACTCAATCTTGTGAATAATTTATTTGCTGGTTTTCCTGAAGTGGCGTGCAGCTATCCATTCACTTGGTCCGATCCTTCGACCTCTGTAGTTGATTTGAATAACAACGGTGACAATTCTAATCCAGAAATAGAAATTTGGTATGACTTAATGGGACGTCAGTTAAATAATGGCCCTACACCGGGACAGTTTAGCATCGCTTTATACTCTGACGGCAGTCGAAAAGTGGTTTGGAAACACTGACAGGATAAAAAGGTAATCAACTCCTTTTACAGCTTCATTACAGGAACAACCTCTTTATTTTGCGGGCTATTTTCCTTCATCAATTGAATTAAATAAGTGCCTGGTTCTCCTTGTATCTCAAGATTTACTTTACTTGAATGTAGAAAATGGTTGTTCTGAATAAATCGGCCTTGTATATCAAAAACAGTTATTGTGCCGGAGGCACAATGACCTCCGAGAGATACTGTTACTCTACCGTTACAAGGATTCGGATATACTGAAACTCTACTTTCCTCAATGTCAGAAATTTCACTCGCTTGATTGCCAATTTTTGACACACCAGTTCCCGTAGCTACCCAAACATTGTCATAAGAATCTATTTCTAGGCCTCGAATGTTTGGACCAACTAAACCATCCGATTCATCATAGTCAATCCAGTCATTGCCATCCCACATCGCAACACCACCTACGCCTAAATATCCAACATAAATACCCGCCCAAATTCTACCTTCAGAATCCATGTCTAAATCTACAATTTGGTTTAATGTATCTGGAGGAGGTAAAATATACATCTGTGTAAATTGAGAAACATTGAGATTGTTTTCATCTAAAACAGAAATCCCTATATCAGTTCCAATCCATTTATTCCCATCATTGTCTATCAGTAGATCTGTGGTGTTATTGTTAATTAATCCCGCAGAACTGTCATAGGTAGTGTAATCTTCCCCATCGTAAAATGTGATCCCACCTAGCGGAGAACCAAACCAGATGTGATCTGACGATACAGCTATGGTAACGTTTACACCGCTCCAGTGGGGAGATTCTAAAGTCCCCCACTCTGAACCGTCATAGTATGAAATTCCTGTCATAGTCCCTACCCAAATTACACCGTCTGCTGCTTCATCAATGCTCTTAACGATATTGTGGTTGAGTCCATTCGTATTGTCAAAGGTGGTCCAACTTGAACCATCAAATCTGCAGGCGCCAAAGTCAGTGCCTATCCAAATATCTCCATTGTTCATCGCTCGAATCACCTTGATATTGTCGCTCACCATATCAGGATAGTCTGTTGTGTTATAAGTCACCCAATTGTCACCATCGAACATTTGCAACCCCATTGAGGTTCCAAACCAAATATTATCCTGAGAATCAACATCCAGACATTCTACGAAATTGTCTAAGAGGCCTTCTGATGTTGTGTAATTTGTAATTACTTGACCGTTTATTTGAACTAGAGTATAATAACAAATTATCAGCAGTGAGTATCTCTTCTTCATCATCTTATTTTCAATAGTTTAACAGGGGCAACTCGACCGTTATCCATTTGTATAAAATATACTCCCGGAGCCCAGCCTGAGGTGTGTATTACATTGTCAGAGCCTTTCATTACACGACGTCCATATAGATCGTTAATAGAATAACTGCTACTAGAATTAATGCTGAGATGGTCTGTAAATGGATTCGGAGAAGCTATTAAAACAATTCCAGCTGGATCGTCAATCACAGAATTCATATCATTTGAAGAGTTAAATGTCGGAGTAAGCATAGTGAAATCTCCGATGCCATTTGGACTTCTTCCGTACGCAATATCAATGTTTTGCATCTGATAGGATACGTCATCTATCAAAGTGCTGTCCGCATTACTTAGTGTAATATTTTCGCCCGTATTGGACAATTGAAAGTTTGCGTGTTCCTCTCCTTGATTACCATCCTCATCGGCCCAAATCACATAGTATCCGTTTGCGGGAATCATATGATTGGGCAAATCCCATTTCAACAAATTTGTAGGGTTGTCAGACAAATAAAGGTTATTTGTAGAGATAGGAAAATCCGTAGTGTTATATAACTCTATCCAATCCTCAAAAATACCACTCGGGTCTGCAGCAATAGACACATTGTTAGACATGACTTCATTGATGACTAAATCGCCACTTAAGATGTTCGAATTCATATTGTAGAACTCATGTGCTGCTCTAGCAGGAGAAAACACACCCGAAGCATCGTTGTCCGCGTACAAATAATAATCTACAGAGTTGCTACAATCTTCGATTTTACAGCCATAGACACCATCCCCAGCACTCCCATCATTGTGAGTTCCATCATCAAACATTTCAACAGAAACAAACCTCTGGTTGTTGCCAAACCTATAGGATACATGTGCATACGTTGCATCCGAAATTTCCGCATTAATCCATACATCATTCCCGAATATTAAACCATCTGAGCTAGTCCAAATGTTGGAAATCGTAGGTTCTTCAAAATATCCCGGATAAGACGACAGGTATTCTGAACGCGCATCCATAAGTTGTGTTATGCCTGGACAAATTGAAGAAACCAAAGAAACTTGATCATTGATATTCATGATGAAATCATCGTCCGAATAGAATTTATTTGTATCGTTCAGGACATCCTGATAGATCATTTCCTTTAGAGACTCTGCCCGAGTAGAATATTCTTGATTAAGAAAATTCTCTTCCACAATAGTCCTGATGTGTGCCAGATACATTTTGCGGTTTCTCTCAGATTCAAATAGGCTTGTCATCAGTGGCCGAGGAGCTACAGAGATGAAATTGTGGTGAACGAGTGGGTCCATGTTTTGGGCTTGAAGAATATCAAAACCGCCATAGAAAAGTTGCGATGCATCTGTCAGTCTGAAACTCCCGAAAGACATATTTAAATCCCAAATGAGGGGATTAAACTGATTCGCCTGGTCTAAGTACATATAATAATTTTGGCCGTAACCTATATAAGAATCAAAATTTATCATGCTATAATTCAAGGCATGCATCCACAAAGTTCTATCAACATTTAAAACCTGATCGATCTCATTTGGGGCGTTGTTGAGCTTATCAATTAAATGATAGAGGTTGCTCCACCCGAAGTCGGACTCTATATCATAATATGGCATATAATCAGCACTGTCTGTACCGTGGGTGTTGCTTAAATTAGAATTTTCGCCCCCGATTTGAATGTTCAGCTCCTCAGGATTGCATTTAAAAAAGGGAGCATACTTACTGCCGAAATTTTCTATTAGAAACTCCTTATTTACAGCTTGAACATTTGTGTATAAACCCCACAAGACTCCATCTATATACAGATTCGCATAGTTCGCATTAGAAGCGGGCATATATTTTCGACAGACTTCGTAGGAAAGCACTTCTCTAAGAAATGATGGATCTTGAATAACGTTAGAAAGCTTAAGCTTGTCTATCCCCTCATGATTTTGATCCTCAATAAGATAATCAAGTTTTATATTAAAAGGATTCTTAGTGTAGTTGACACTTACTGAGCTATATCCTTTATATCGTACTCCAACGCTATAATAAGTGCTGCCATCAATTTCTATATTCGCTAATATTCTACCTCCTTCACCTTCTACATATAAACTGTCTAATAAGTGATCCCAATTTTCATCATAAAAATTGATATTGATTTCCCTGATATTATCTGTCTCATAAAACTCGCTTTGTGAAAAGAGAATAGCTGAATAAAGAAACGTTGATATATAAAAAACGAATCGAAAAATCATTTACTTGATATAAGAAATCCGTTTAGCATAGGTCTCCCCTTTAATATTAATAAGATTAATAAAATATAGTCCTTCAGAACAATCCTGAAAATCAAATTGAATATTCTTTTTATTGTTTACCGATTCTCTTTGAATTTCTTGACCTGAAATATTAGATACTGAAAACTCTGAAAAATTGTGATTTAAGCTACTTAAATCAATATTTATTAAACCAGTTGTGGGATTAGGATAAATTAAAAACGAATCCTCAACTTCACTAATAGATGAGGTGAAGCAAGAACTAGTAGCAGAATTCATAAATGATTCAAGAGCTATTATTCCGGGATGATCACACTCATATCTAAATCCTTTTGGAGTCTGAGAATTATAGGGGCCCCAAACTATATTACCAACTGCATTCACTTCATACATAACACCTGACCCACCTTGACCTCCTGAAGCATTAACATATATATTTCCATTAGACATTCTATCAGATGCAGACTGTCCGCTAGCAGAATAAGCACAAACATACCTAGTTGTGTATGAGGCAGGGGCATATGGCTCCCCAGGGTTCAAAATATACGTGTAACCAGTCTCGGGGTCTAAGGGAGTATCGATTCCATCGATAGTAGATTGGTTAGCGCTTTGTCCGCTATTATTGAAAATCTGTAAAAAGCCGCCATTAGGTCTACCATCATCAGTAATCCACCTAGAGTCGTGTACTGCATTAGTTATTACCTGAGGTCCTGACATACCATAATTCGAAGGGTTTCCCCATCTATAAATAATATCGCCTCCCATTCCAGAATTCCCTCCTTCGTGTGAGGCAGCCTCTTCTATAGTAGTGCTATGGTCAATTATATAAATCTCAGAAGCAAATCTAGAAGAAAAACATATTTGGTCTAAATCCTCATTATAATCAACTCCGTTAACGTGAAACCAATCTCCTTCCCCTCCACCTGGCCCACCACCACCACCTGGTCCACCCATTTGCTGTATCATATTGATATCAATAAGTTCAGGGTGGTCTGATATGTCGGCAGTATAGTTTGGCTTGCTTGAATCTGTATCCTGACACATATGGTCCCAAATATGCCACTCCCATACTATATCAGCTCCACCATTTCCATTAGGAGCTAATTCAACAAAATGTGTGGGCCATTTATCCGAATCCGTATTATCATATCCTGCCGCGTTAATTTCAGATGCAGACTTTACTTCCCAAGCGGTAAGTAGAACATTGTCACCAACTAACGTGAGATCATGATGACTTAAGTGTTCTGAGTCAGAATAAATATAATCCCAAACTATATTTCCTAATGGGTCTATTTCTTGTACCCTGCCAGCATCAGCTGCACCTCCAAATTGATTACCATTATATTTAGTCCCTCGAATTAAGTTCCCATTTTCTTTTATTTGTACCGTGTAATTACACTCTGTGGACAGGTTCCATGTATGAGCGATATTAAGGCTTTCATCGATCAAATACGTGGTGTTTGAACCCTGAGAATTGTAAAGGGCAAAACCATTGAAAGATTGACTAAAAGTTATCGTTGAAATCAAAAACAAAGTAACTCCGAGTAAAATATTTTTCATTTAATAATTGACTTATTGAAAGGGCAATTTAGTTGTGATATAATGAATACGTATTTTGAATCTCTTAAATAATAGTTAACTAGCAAATAGTTCCAAATACTGACAATAATTCTAATAAGTCAGCAACTGTAGTAACCCCATCTCCATTTACATCTGTGGAGTCACAACTTTCTATGCACCCGAATTCTGATAAAACTAGAAGTAAGTCCGCTACAGTAATACTATTGTCACCATTTAAATCAGCTGAACAGTCAATTATACATGATCCATCATCAACTGATGCTGTTGGATCATAATTAATTGCATTAGGGTTGGTACAACCTGAGATAAGAAAAGTGCATGAACTTGTCGATG
>DQKQ01000210.1 GCA_015660615.1 Flavobacteriales bacterium | reverse complement strand
TCACCTGTCTTAAGAGTCATATACTTAGACAGATACACTATAAGTTCGTCGACTGAAAAAATCATTTCTGATGTGTGCCCCAGCTGAACTTCTCTGTTGTTAATAAGTAGTGAGAAACTCAAGTCCTGAATATCTTTTCCAAGCTCATTTAATGGAATAAATTTCTCAGAAATTACTGCTGACCCGTCAAAAGCTTTTGCCTTTTCCCAAGGGTGGCCGGCTTGCTTTAATTCTGTTTGTACATCTCTTGCAGTAAAGTCTATTCCTAATCCTACTTCACAATAATATCTTGAAGCAAATTTTTCTAAAACTGCCTTTCCCCTCTTTAATATCTTCACTACCAGCTCGACTTCATAATGAACATCTGAAGTCCATTCGGGAATATAAAATGCGTGACGCTTATGAAGGACTGAACTCTCTGGCTTTAGAAAAAACAGGGGGTCAGAAGTCACCTCATTTTTTAATTCACGAGCGTGATCTGAATAATTCCTGCCAATACAAATAATCTTCATGTGTTCACTTATCAGTCTGCAAAGAAAGTGATAATTACTCTTCTATCAATCGAACCATTATTTTCAGCTTGTTCTTCTCCAAAGAAATTCATAATAACCCTTTCAGGTGTTATTCCACTCTCTAAGATGTAGTCACGTACTGCTTTCGCTCTTGCTTTAGACAAGTCCAAATTATCCACACTTTCTTCTAAAACACCCGAATGCCCAGTACACAACGCCCTGACTTGAGGATATCTAAACAACAACCCGACTACCTCATTTAGGTATAGCTGAGCGTTTATTGATAAATCGTAGCTGCCATCATAAAATCTAATATCAAACTTATCAGGGATATTATTTATAGCTGGAATATTGATGTTTTCTGACAAACCATTTGATAGATTATCCCCCTGTCTATTCTCAAGGTTTTGTATCCTTCGTGAATTTTCTTCAAGAAGAATTATCACCCTTTCTAATAAGCTTGATTCAAGCGAGGATTCAGTGGTATTACCAATTGAAGGCAGCACACTATTGTCAGATGAATTAACTAGGCTCATTGTTTCTAATGAAAAATCTATTTCAATAGGTTTTAAGGGTGAATTGGAGTCAAAATTCTGCCAATCTTCTATTTCATTTGAGCTAAGTGCTTCTTCAGTCACACCCACTAATGCAAGGAGTCCATGGTTTACATAGCTCCCCAACTCAATCCCTGCTTGAAGTATTACTTCCTGAATCCGAGATTGGACTAAAAAGTAAAAACGCTTTTCGAAGGGAATATCTGATGAGTTCATGTAGCGAGTTACATCTCTAGAGTCTAATTCCTGGACATCGGACAGCAATACATCTACTTCATCAGAAAACCCATCAAAAGGGACTTTTTCTTTAAACTTTCGCAAAACCATCATATCACGAACGATTTTATTTATGTCCTTTTTAATGACTCTTAAGCTAGCTTTCCATGTCACATCACCATCTACAACATCAACAGCTCCATTCAAGTATATCTCAATAGCATCAACCATAAGACTTTTTAACTGCTCAACCTCTGGATCAGTGGCAGAACTCCAATAGTTCACGATCAACTTACCCTCTCTTGACCCAACTAATCGAGAATTATCGGTTTGGGCTTGAAGAGTATCGATGGAAAGTAATAACACCATAAACAGCCACAGCATATAAAAGAGAATGCTGTGACCAGAATTATTAGTCCAGTTTTTAATGTTTGTAGTGATGAAACGAAGGTCGGGAAAATTATGTAAAAAACCGAGTGATAAATAAAATCGTTTCACGATATCTTTTACTTGCCCTTTCCTTTCAAAACAGTTATCACGGTATAAGCTAAGATTTTAAAATCTAAAGCCAAAGACATATTCTCTATGTACATTACGTCAAAACGTAGTCTTTGCAGCATTTCAGAAAGGTTCTCTGCATAGCCATATTTCACCTGACCCCAAGATGTTATCCCTGGCCTTACCTTTTGAAGGTGAGAAAAATGAGGGGCTTTTTCTTTGATTTTATCGATATAGTATTGGCGTTCCGGTCGAGGTCCTACCAATGACATTTCTCCTACTAAAACATTATAAAACTGCGGAAGTTCATCAAACCTCATCTTACGCATCCAAATACCTGAAGAAGTAACCCGCGGATCTGAACCTGAACTAAGCTGAGGAGTCCCGCCACTCTCAGCATCAATAACCATAGTCCTGAACTTAATAATTTTAAAAGGCAGCCCAAACCTTCCTATTCTCTGTTGGGTATAAAACACTCCACCCTTAGATGATCGCTTTACTGAAATCGCAAGAAAAACCATTAAAGGGGATAACAGTATTAACGCAGAAATCGAAGCAAATATGTCAATTGCCCTTTTAATAACGATTTGCCAATGCGGCATAACTAATCTATCAACATGAATTAACGGCGTCCCATAAACAGCTCCCGTTTTCACATTTCCACTTAACAAATCATAAAGTCCAGGTACAACTTTAATCGACACCCCCCTGCCCTCTAAATTAACAATAAGTCTAACAGTTTTTTCTCTGTCAGCAGGTTCTACAGCCACTATAGCCTCTTCAATAGCGTACTTCTGTAAGACATCATCAATATCGTTTATTCCACCAAGTCTATTAAGTGTAACTGCCATCGCGGGCTCCTCATTATTTACCTGAATAAATCCAATTAGATTAAATCCTGAACTCAAAGCTTCTTCTTTCAAATCTGCAGCTAACTGAACTGCCGTTTCTGCTCCACCCACTAATAAAGTTCTAAATGCCCAAGAACCATTTCTTATGAGTTTTAAAGTTCTTGAAACGATTAACCAACGTCCTACAGACGTCAAGCTGAAGTGCAACGCTACAAGAACCCCTAAAGACGAGTAATAATGATTGTAATCAACCACTACATCGTCTAACAACAAAACGAAAAAAAGTGCTATCGAGCCTACAGCAGTAGCTCTTGAAATTTGGACAATTTCTAATGCTTTATGCCTTCTTATAGGGTCAGCATACATCCCTAAAACAGCATATAAACACATCCAGAAAATGGGCACAAATAAAATACCTAAGTAGTAATTGTCGTCAAATTTCCAGGTGTCTGAATTCATAGACCAAACCCGTTCAATATCAACCTTTCTATGAATAAACAGACCCGTCCATGCAATTCCCGCAGCAACAATATCAGATGCTATGTAGATACATGGCAGCCACTTATCAACCCTTTGCCTCTGCTTCATTAATAATGGACTATTTTAAAATTATCAACAACTACATACCCACTTTCTTCCCCCATATCTAAAATTGCATCAAGGGTCACCTCATATCCATAAGCAGTAGGCGTAGAACGTAAAAAAGGCCCTAAATCTAAATACATTTTATTCCATTCTTCCCCAGTAGGGTTAAGCACAATAATAGGCGTTCGCTCAGGATTAATCCCTCCAATTGCTTCCAGCCCCACAGCAAATGAGTTATCACATCTGTAATTAAACTCTAAGAACGTGGCAACATCGCCTGATAAATCATAAAGCTGCTCTTGAGTAGTCGAGGTAACATGTGACGCATCCTCAGATAACATTATTAAACCACTTACCGCTCCTTCGAAAACCCAAGCGGGATCAAAAGTTCTAACAACTTCAGCAGTACTTGTCGAACTGGCCTGAAATCTATTCGCAGACTCAAAGTTTTCAGATAAAATAATCTCAACTCCTGGGGCATAATTAGAATGAAATTCGACCGTATCAACTCCTCCCGGCACATAATTAAAATCCAATTCTAAAACTTCATAAAATGGATAAGGCTTCCGAGTAGAAGAAATGCCATTTACTCTCACTCCTGGAAGAAGTGTTATATGAACCACATCTTCTCCATTTTCTTGTAAGACCGGGATTGTTGCAGGAAGAGGGAAAACACCTAAAACATCCGTCTCAGAATAAACCCAAACCTCAGCAATATTATTTGAGGCTGTCCCTTCATCTTCATCTGTTGAGAAATTAAAGGACGGTACTATTATCGTATGGGGTTCAACCATTTTATCATCCCAAAGTCCACAACCTGTACTTAAAACAGAGAATAAACCTAATAATAAAACACCAAACAAATAAACGCTTTTAATTTTCACAAGGCAAAGTTAACTGCAACTCACGCATTTCGTCGCTCCAGGAACAAGAATTATCCTGCCGATTGGAATCATCTCGCCACAACCTAGACATCGACCAAACTTATCATCATTCAACCTATAAATTGCTGACTCTAACCCTTTCAACTTCACTTCCAACTGCCTTAATGCCGCCTCGTTTATACTCCTGTTATTAATCGCATCCATCCTGCTAACTCTACCTATAGCTACGGATGGAGGTGTAGGCTTTGTTAATTCCTTATACTCTTGGATGCGCTCAGAGACTTCCGCCATCTTCAATTCAATTCGCTCACGAATATCTATCTTATCTTTCTCGCTTAACATGACCACAAGATGGCTAATTTTGCACCTAAGTCAATCCTTCTAACAATTCAATTTTTCATTTAATGAAATTTTTCATCGACACAGCTAACTTAGACCAAATTCGTGAAGCTCAAAACTTCGGAATCCTTGATGGAGTTACCACCAACCCTTCACTCATGGCGAAAGAAGGTATCAGTGGTCACGACAATGTAATCGCACATTACATAGCAATTTGTAAAATCGTTGACGGAGATGTTTCCGCGGAAGTTATCGCTACCGATTACGAAGGAATGATTAAAGAGGGAGAAGTTCTCGCGGCACTCCACGAAAATATCGTTGTTAAAATCCCTATGATTAAGGATGGTATTCGTGCTATTTCTTACTTCACTTCAAAGGGAATTCGCACGAACTGTACCCTCGTTTTCTCTGCTGGACAAGCTCTTCTTGCAGCTAAAGCTGGAGCTACATACGTGAGTCCATTCATAGGCCGCTTAGATGATATTTCTACAGATGGTTTGGATTTAATCGAATCAATCCGTGAGATCTACGACAACTACGAGTTTTCTACACAAATTTTAGCTGCAAGCGTTCGTCACACTATGCACATTGTTAACTGTGCCCAAATTGGGGCTGATGTTATGACCGGGCCTTTAAGCGCAATTCTCGGATTGCTCAAGCACCCACTAACTGATGCAGGCCTAGCTCAATTTCTTGCGGACCACGCAAAGACAAATAGCTAAAACAACTTGCTTTTATCAATTCACCCCGACAACCCTGACCCCCGAAAAGTTAGGGAAGCTATCAAAATCCTTCAAAATGGTGGGGTGATTGTTATGCCTACAGATACCGTTTACAGTTTCGCGAGTATGCTTGGCAATCGCAAAGGATTTGACCGTATCGCTCGAATCCGTGGCATTCGAGCTAATAAAGCGCATTTTTCCCTACTTTGTAAAGACCTCAGCGATTTAAGTCATTACACTAGCCCAGTCGCTAACGAAGTATTTAAACTTATGAAGCGAGCTCTACCAGGTCCTTTCACATTTATTCTTCCAGCTAGCGGAAATATTCCTAAGATGTTTCGTAGTTCGAAGAAGACGATAGGTATTCGTATTCCCGATAACAAAGTGGCTCAAGCTATTCTAGAAGAAATCGGGATGCCTCTCGTGGTTTCTTCTGTGCATGATGAAGACCAAATTTTAGAATACACTACCGACCCTGAACTAATCGAGGAGAAACACGGACATCATGTAGATGCTGTTATCCAAGGTGGATTCGGTGAGCTATATGCCTCGACGGTA
>DQKQ01000179.1 GCA_015660615.1 Flavobacteriales bacterium | reverse complement strand
TGCTAGAAATGAGAGGATGTTGAAGGCAGACTACGAAGTCACCCGCTAGAAATGAGAGGATGTTGAAGGAACAGTGTTCTGTCTGCAGCTAGAAATGAGAGGATGTTGCACTAAAGAAACCCACGTAATTGTTTTTTTAAGTAATGTTGGAATGACAGGAGTTACCACATGACGGCAACTAAGAAACTCATGAAGTCAGGCGCGCAATTAAGAGCCTTTCGGCGTCACCTCGCAACGAGAGCGGATAGGCCAACAGAAAAATATACACGTACACTTAAGTTCCCGCTTGAAGACACTGGCTTCTTCAGTGAAGCCAGCAATTTTGAAGCAGCTGCCCAGCTCTACAATATAACCGAAGGCATCGAGAGCAACTCTCTATATGACTTATTAATGCGGGTGCATCTCGGGGGGTTTAGGTTGTTTTCTTCTGCAACCAAGGCATACACCTTTAGAAATCGCAGCATTTTTGGCAACCAAGAATTCAAAAAATCTCTTAAAGATACTTTTTCTATAGAACCGAAAAAGTTAGATACGGAAGTTATTTATGAGGAGTTAAAGCGTTCTAGACGTAACACTGGTGGTCGAATAAAACAGCTATCAGGAAAGGAAATTGCCGATGAATATTACAAATTAGCTACTGGCAAACCAGCTGATAGTGACCGCGCAGATTTTAATGGTGGTTTATATGGGTTGCTAGAAGCGTTTGGCGGCGCTATTGAGCAGCAATTTGGGACTTGGAAAAACGTAAATAAGGATG
Organism: Flavobacteriales bacterium; assembly: GCA_015660615.1. Lineage (GTDB taxonomy): Bacteria > Bacteroidota > Bacteroidia > Flavobacteriales_D > Sanyastnellaceae > UBA974. Next base: position 3,890 of record DQKQ01000179.1, on the reverse strand, counting down.
TCGAGACAGGTAAAAATCTTTCGTTAATATGCCTTGATACTATATTAGCGGAGCATGGTGTTAACTTACCTTCAATTTACGAACGCCTGAATGAATTAAGCGCTCTCCCATCTAATCTTAAAACCTCGACTATCGCATACGACGCTGACAAAGCGATTGTTTATGAGTATCCAAATGAGGTGGCAATACATATAGTTGTTGCTCAATACCTCCAAGATATTCAAAAACAAAATCCAACCAAAAGTGAGTCAGTCAAGTATTTACAATTAAACATAACTACAGAAACAAATAGTGGATTATCTTGGTTATTTAATGGTGGCTTAAAGTATTTCGTTGACGCGATGCCGGATGATTTTATAGAAGATTTCAGCATGACTAATCAACAATTAGCTCAACAGCTTATTGATATAGCAAACAACCTTTTACCGGAGCCATTTTTGGTTGGTACAGGCTATCAAAACTACAGACAATCCTTTGGCGGTAAACTGGATTCATGGATTGCTAACTATGCAACTCGCCTTTACGAGCTTAAAGATACTCTCGATGGAATTGAGCCAGGGTTCTGCATCCCTGAGGCATTAAATGATAGCCGCGCATCCCATTTTTTTGGAGGTATGACTGTTAACCTCACTGAGCTAAATGTTCTGATTGATAGGCTCTGCACTCAAAGAGATACGGCAAGGGACTCCTTAGCACGCCTGATGGGTATAAAGACGGAGCTGCCACAAATTGATGACGTAGAAAGAATTGAGAATTTTAGTGCACAGTTGGATTCTGTAGCTGGTCAGTTAGGTATGCTTTTTAATCGCCTTGAACAAGAGTTAGAACAAGCTAAAAGCAGAAAGGACAAAAAACAAGAGAGCTACCTTAAGGAGTGTTCATTTACTAAGCCAGTTTGGCTAAAAAAACTACCAAAACTTAATAGAATATCCGGGGGTGTTCCTGACTATAAAGGCGACCTGAAGCAAGCCGTAGAGGATTTCAACGTAACCAGAGACTCGATGAAGTCACATTTTGCACGCATCACTCAATATTGCGAGCAAAACTCCATTACTCTTGATGTGGTTGGTAATATTGCAAAAAAAGAACAAGAACACATAGACCGTTTCAAAGCTCTAAGAGCTGGGGATGTAGAAGAGAGTTCAACAGTAAGGGCTTATAGAAATATCTTTCATAGAATTGCTAGAGTTGGGATGAATAGCAGTTCCGATATTCAAGAAAGCGTGAAAGAGTTGTTGAACAAGTGGGGTGTTCTTGATTCCAATAAAGACCTCAACCGCTTATTCAATAATCGTCAGGGCGCCATATATCAAAGTCTGTTCTCAAACCGTCGTCACGAACCTTACAAACTGAAAGCAGAAGTACTGGGCAAGATTGATTACCTAGGCGAACTTCAGGAGTTCTTGAGTGATGTAGAGAAGCAAGCAATTTCTACCAACTTATCATCTTATAATGACCTTCTGAAGCTTGAGAGAACTTATTACACCTTAATGCTGAGCGGGCTACCCGATGCATTGCCCAAAGAATTAGGACGGCTAGACTTGCCTGAGCATCTGCTAAATATTGCTCCTCTATTAGAGGGGGCTTTAACACAAGAGACTTTGAGAGCAGAAACCATAATCAAATCCTTTAATCACTATCATAGTGTTCTTAATGGGCTAGCAGCGAAAATTTTCAGAGAGGAGTTTTTTGTTAGAACTAAATTTTCTCGGGTTGGTGACACGGGCCTAATATATCAACCCAAAGATAAGACATGGACAATCCCCGACAGGTACCGCTTAACAAAGAAAGCGATTGGTGAAGTGCTGAATGAAGAGCCTCTTGATGGATTGATTGATGATAATAGCTTAGATGTTAGAGATGGCATTGAGGCGCTTGCCAAAAGTTATGGAGTTAATTGGGGAAGAGAAGCTAAAAGTGGACCATTAACGACTTTCCTTCGGCAGTCACCACATGATTGGAAGTACCATCTAGGATATGGTGCTTCTAAGGATATAGTGGAGCCAGGTTTCAAATGTGATAAGGGAGTCCCTCGTAAACATATTGGTTCACATACTGGTCTAGTCCGTCTTATTGGTCCGTCATCGTTTAAAGAATGGCTTGATAAAGCGATGCTTACGAATGATGCAGAGATTGGAGACATAAATCTTATCATTGACCAAAAAATAAAACAGAGCGCTATAAGAAATGAAGCTGGACTTGAGGTAAAGACAGAACTCTCTGGTGGGAAAATCACCTTGGCAGTTCCTTTAACGGAGCTAATTCCCAAAGGCGAACCAAAGTTTATATTGGACCACTTCGTAGCCATAGATTTAGGCGAAGTTGGTGTTGGTTATGCTATCTATAAGGTTGAAGGGTTTGAGTTGATAGAGCATGGCAGTATTACGATTAGGAGTATTCGTAACCTAATGTCAGCTGTTGATAGGCATCGTAAATTACGACAACCGCAACAAAAGTTCCAAGCTAGTTACAACCCGTTGATATCTCAGCTACGACAAAATGCTATTGGTGATACCTTAGGTGTAGTAGATGGCCTCATGGAGAAATTTAATGCGTTCCCTGTTTTTGAAAGCTCAGTGGGTAATTTCGAAAGAGGCGCTAATCAACTTAAAATGGTCTATGAAAGCGTACTCAAACATTACATATTCTCTGAAGTAGATGCCCATAAATCTGCAAGGAAGCATCATTGGTGTGGTGGGGAAAAATGGTCACACCCCAGCTTAAAAACTTGGGAATATAAAGATGGAGCTAGAACAGATAAAGAAAAACAGCTTAACTTATTTCCTGGGGCAAGTGTGCATCCAGCCGGTACCAGTCAAACTTGCTCAAAGTGCCACCGAAACCCTATAAAGATGGTTTATAGCCAACTTGATAGCGAACCAAAATATGTTTTCAAGGTCAACGCAAATGGCCAGTATGAGCTACCTTCAGGTGAATCTATTTATCTTTACACGCAACCAAAGCTAACTCCTAAGGAGCTAAAGACCTCCAGAAGGAGGAAGTTAGCCAGATTGCCGACAGTTAAAATTAATGATGACTTCAGAGGTGACGAGATGTTGAGGGCTATTAGGCGTTGCCTAAGGTTTAAGCAAGAATCCACTCGTTCTAAAGATACTAGTCAAAGCCGTTATAGGTGTCTTTTCTCTGATTGTGGTCACGACATGCACGCCGATGAAAATGCAGCAATAAACATAGGTGTGAAGTGGGTTAAGGAGAAAGTGGTTACAGGAATTAATTTGGTTTAAGATTAAAAAAAGCAGTGTTGCTGCATTGATAAGTATTGCGCCAAGCGTTAACAGTGTGGATGAGTTGGTTGATGAGGACGCGCAACTGGAGTTTATTAAAGCTTTTAGAGAGATTATGCGTTTGAAGAATGTATTGGCTGGGTTCAGGGCTATGTGACAGGCTTCAATGTGGCTGCGGGAAGTGGTGTTTACAGAACGACTGACCTTCCAGCGATGCTGGTCTATATAGACAACTATTGTCAGAAGAATCCTTTAGTACCATTCATGGATGGTGTTCGCCTTCTTGTGTATGACCTTAGAGAGTGACAAATCAGTGTATTTAACTGTGCCAGATACCGCAGTACTATAACCTTTCTCCCAAACTAGAATCTTACCCTGCTATGGCTAAGAGATATATCTACTATTCATGTGAGCTCAGGATGCCCTCCCCCCCTTTTTTTTTTGGTACTTTATTAATGAATATATTATTGGTACAAAAATTGGTACAAAGTGCTACTATTTAAGCCTAACTTGCTGAGCAAGTGATAGGTTGATACCTCTGGCGTGTAGTCTGTGGCCCACACCGCTTCTGGGTAGGTCGCTCGAGGTGCACAGTGATGTGCATCCCAGATGAATGACTGTCCACGACAGAACCCGGCTTATCGG
>DQKQ01000037.1 GCA_015660615.1 Flavobacteriales bacterium | reverse complement strand
TTAGCCACAACTTCAGGTAAAAATGTCTTGATTGAAGACTTCACTGCCCATCAATGTGGAAACTGTCCTCCTGCTGCGGAGATTGCTGAAGGACTAGCAATATCAAATCCAGATCGTGTTTTCCCACTTGCAATACACGCTGGAAACTTGGCCGTAACAAATGACTCATACCCGATTGATTGGACTAACGAAGATGGTGATCTATTTTGGTCTCAACTAGATTTCCAAGCAAATCCTCTTGGGAGAATTAACCGTAGAGGAGGAACCGGAAATTTCTACTCTCCTTCTGAGTGGTCTGCTGAAGTAGCTTCTGAACTAAATTCTGAATCTCCGCTACAGCTTCAAATCAAAACTTTCTGGCACCCTTCAGCTGGACAAGGCCATCTTAACATCCATGTCAATGGTCAATTTACAAATGGTGCTCTAGATGGAGAATGTAGACTTGCTATACTTTTTACAGAGTCACAACTAATCGGAGATCAGTTGTATTATGGACACAATCCCGAACATATAACTGATTACCAGTTCGACCATATGCTTAGAGGTAGTGTGACTGGTGCTGAAGGCCTTGTTGTAATAGATGATGCTTTTCAGGGTGATGAATTTCAATCTAACTTTACTTTCAACTGGCATCCTGAATGGATTTTCGAAAATTCTTCTATTTTAATAATAGCCAGTAGTGAAAATGGAGAGGTTGTAAATTGCCTGTCTCACCATTTATCTGAATAACAACATCATGCGGCAGGCCCTTTTGTTATTTGCTTTTTTGCCTTATTTTCTTTCGGCACAAACCGAGTACTCGGAGGGTCGGACCTTTCAATTTAATGGTGGCCTGATTGGTGGTGCAACAGCTTCCCAAATTCATGGAGATGGGATTGGTGGATTCAACAAAGTAGGGTTCAACCTGGGAGTTACTCTTGAAATTGGACGAAAAGGAAGTGAAAACATCCAGATCGGAATCGTGTACAATCAGAAAGGGAGTAAAAAACCGCCAAATCCAACTGCTGGCGATTACGAAACCTGGAGATACCGATTTACATATATTGATATTCCTATAACTACTAGCTATTCATATGGAATATTAGACCTGATGGTAGGGTTACAACCTTCCGTATTACTAGTTGCCGAAGAAGATTTCTATGGAGGTTGGCTTCCAACTGGATTACCAATAAAAAAATATGACTTGGGAGGAGTATTGGGAATACGCACAGTATATGGCGATCATTCTCATGTTTTTGCTCGTGTAACCCAGAGTATTCTCGCTATTGCTCCTCGCCCAGAGACTCCAACAGGAACACCAAGATGGAACAACCGAATGTTGAACATGACTATAGAAGTTGGCGTTACCTATATGATTTCCAAATTAGATCTGTAAGGAAGGTTGTACATATCTTAGTTTCGAAGACTTATATTTTGTGAGTGTTCCAGTGGCACCTCAATTTTAACACCCCACGACTTCCCGCTTACGACTCCTGAGGCTGAGAAAGGAACTTCCGCACCTTTTAAAAAGTTGAAGACATCATTTTTAAGAATTTCAGCGATAGCGCCTTCTCTGGTAATAACATGTAACCTGATTGTGGCAGTATCTCTTGCGCCAATTTTCACTATTTCAGATAAACTCACATACCCGGCTTCGACATCTCTAACTCTTAGTGTAATTTGAGTTTCGTTTAATTCTATGGGATATAAATTGGGGTTATATATCTTCACGTCAAGGTTAGAACGAAGTCCCTTGAGTCCAATCGTTACTTCTGAAAAATTCTCTACATTAATTACTTCAAGTTGCCTATAACATCCCGTCAAAGTCAAGATCGCTAAAATTGCTAAAATCGTAAAGACATGAAAATTACTTTTCATGTAGCTGAGCGAAATGAGTGTAGAAATGAGGAATGGTTTCTATTCCTTTAAAGTAATTAAAAACTCCATAATGCTCGTTGGGGGAGTGGATTGCATCTGAATCTAGTCCGAAGCCAAAAAGAACAGTTTTCAAACCTAATATGCGCTCAAAAGAAGCTACAATAGGAATTGACCCTCCTGAACGGACCGGTATGGGTTCTTTTCCGAATGTGTGCTTCATCGCGAGGGCCGCTGAGTGATAAGCTGGGCTATCGGTAGGGGTAACTGCGGGTGAAGCTCCGTGCATTTCCGTTACTTTCACTTTTACACTTGAAGGAGCTATTTTCTTGAAGTGTTTTGTGAAAAGCTTCGTAATCGTTTCGTGGTCTTGGTGTGGTACAAGACGCATTGATATCTTTGCAGTTGCAATAGACGCGATAACCGTCTTCGCACCATCTCCTGTATATCCTCCCCATATACCATTTACGTCTAAAGTAGGTCTAATGCTCATTCTCTCATATGGAGTGTAATCGGACTCACCTTCATGCGCACCTATATCAATACTTGCTTTATGTGTTTCCTCAGAAAATGGAGCTCTTGCCATAGCCTCTCTTTCAGCGGAAGTGAGTTCTAAGACATCGTCGTAAAATCCATCGACTGTGATTCTTTGGTCTTCGTCTTTTAACGAAGAAATCATCTCAGCAAGAATATTGATCGGGTTAGGAGCAGAACCTCCGTAAAGACCGCTATGTAAATCACGGTTAGGTCCAGTAACCTCAACCTCTACATATGATAATCCACGTAGACC
>DQKQ01000201.1 GCA_015660615.1 Flavobacteriales bacterium | reverse complement strand
TCCTGTGGCTGGATTGCAATCTGTGTATGAAACGACTTCAACATCTAAAATATCACAAGGGATATCCGCACCTGTCCAAAATTCATATCCATGAGATCCATCACCTATATATTCAAAAGGAGGTAGGGCATTAACGAAAGTCCCCGCTTCCCAAAAACCTAGAGACGAGCTAATAGCTTCGTTTAAGCTACCTGAGCCTCCCCATTGTATGTAGTCCATTAAAACATTGGTGGGTCCGTACAATTGTAAATCGCCAAATGTTTCGTCAGCGTCCCAATTTACCCAGGCTAACTGAAGTTCTGCACCCGCATCTAAGTATAGACTTTGGCCGCCAGAAATATCATCAAAGGAGGTATAAATTCCGTTAGAAGACACTCCCCACTCACTTATATCACCACCACAGCCTGAAGTGTTCTTCACCTTAATTACATTGGAGTTGGGATTTACGTATTGCAAACGAATCAAAGCACAGCACGGATCCCTTTGAGTGTAGCAATTTAGGCAGCTTGCAGAGCAAGTTTCTTCCGTATTGACAAATATCTCAACGTCCACAGTTTCACTATTTGCGGGTGTATTAGCTAAAGAAATTATCTGTGGACTGTAGTTGATTGCGTGAAAGGTCCCGTTAACGTTAAAAAAGCCTGAATTTGGAGGGTTTTCGTAGGAAAGTACCAGCTGTTGGGTGTAGGTGTTCGTCAATGGATTACATGCCAGTTGTTCTCCAGGTGAGATGTCAAGTATAGCGCATACAGGAGGCTCCATGTCGCAAGTAGTATAAATAGCATTAACGAGGGCTTGGAACGACGCTTGACCAGACTCAACTAAAGTGTGGTTAGGGCAAACGGTATATATAGTTGGGAAATATGAGTTTCCGTAAGCATTAAATATATTCTGTACGTTATCGAAAATCGGGAATGGAGTTCCCGTAACCCAATCACCAAGTGTATTTGATCCTGTACCATATAGATCTGCGGAAGTAGTGGAGCCGTCAGACTCTAAAGAAAAAACGTAGACATCTCCTGTCCCGTTTGGACCGTAGGTATTCCAAATATTATCTAAGATGCCTGTTTCTCTGTAGCTCCAGCAGGGACCACACCAAGTAGCGAAGAAATCAAGTATTACAGTGTTGCCCGCATCAAGTATTTCGTAGAGATTATACTCTACACCGTTAATATCGGTGGCAGTGAAATCAGGAGCGATACTACCGTTAGGCAATTGTGCTGAACTATCCATCGACAGGATTGATAGGATTGCTAGTGAAAGTGTGCGAATATATCTTTTCATAATGTTATAATTCAGATATTCACATACAAGAAATAAAATATCTCATAGTCTTTTGATTTAGACTTGTAAGATAAGACTATTCTGATTTAAGGCCTTGGCATATCCTCTAGTTTAAGGCTCTGAATCTCTAATCCACGCAAATAACCTAACTATTTACTCTTCGAGTCATAAATATTTCGATAATTTCGACACAGGCCATCTAGGTCGAATCCATATCCCACAAACCACTCTTCGCCCATATCTGGAAAGCACGTGTAGTCAACATTAAAAGTTCCAGATTTCCTATTAACCAGAGTTACAACCTTAACTTCTGAAGGATTTAATGCATTTACTTTATCCAAAACTGCATTCATAGTTTTCCCTGTGTCAACCATATCGTCAACTATGTAAACCCTCTTACCGGTGAGATCAGTTTCTATTTCTTTAGTAAATGTCACCTCTCCTGAGTTATCCATACCGCTATAAGATTTTGCGCGAATGAAATCGACCTCGATTTCTATACCCATATCTTTTACTAAATCAGAGAAGAAAATAAAGGCTCCATTCAAAACACAAATCATTACTGGCGTCTTATCATTCCCTGACAATTTATGTTCATCGGATAATTTATGCGCCATCGCCCTAACTCTTCTTTCGATCTTGTATTCTGGAATGATTATTTTCATGACTGCAATGTAATACTCACATCAGTTAAGATTGATAAACTAACGGGAATCGTATCGAAAATCCTTCCCTTATTACTATTTCTTTTCTTTTAAGATAGTATTAATAATAATAGCTCCTATTATTAAGGTGGCGCCAATGTAAAATTGCACGCCCATAATTTCTTCTTCTCCGAAGATTAATACTGCTAGTATTATAGAGTAGATAGGTTCTAGATTGATGGCTACAGTAGTTGTAAAGGGAGTTAAAACTTTCAGAACGTGTGTAAACGCGATGAAAGCAAATGATGTGGCAACTACCGCTAAGATTGTAATGTATACCCAATCCATAATATCGATAGCGATCAATTCCATCCCCACCTCACCTCGAACAGCCATAAAAAGAAAAATCACTAAACTCGCAAAGAATAATTCTACCAATGACAGGTTGCTAGCGTCGTGTTCCTTTACCAGAACACCGTTTATTGTTGCAAATAAAGAGGCAAATAATGCAGAGATGAGTCCTAGGAAAACGCCCCATTCGTATCCGCTACTAAATTTTAAAGTTATAGCGACACCTACAATAACAACAGATCCTATAAAAATTTCTTTTGGATCAATTTTCCTTCGAAAAAAAACAGGTTCGAGAAACCCCACAAACATAGGGCTTACGGCAAGCATAGTAAGAGCGATGCTGACATTGCTGGCTTTTATTGAAGCAAAAAAGGTCACCCAATGTATGGCTATTAATATCCCTACACCACCAAGCTTAGCTATAGTGGCCCATGATTTTTTAGTTACTTGATTCTGTAGTTTAAGCCACAAATAAATTGTAACAGCACCAATCGCGGTTCTCCAAAAGACCAAAGGGACAGCTTCGATAGTAATTAGCTTACCTAAAATTCCGGTAAAACCAAAAATTAGCACCACGAAGTGCATTAGTATTAGATTCTTTACTCTCTCAGTCATATAGAGCTTAAGGTAAGTGTTACTAGGGTATTAAAATACCGTTTACGTAGTTGATAATTATCTTAAGTGAGTCTGCTGAGCTAGAACCTTTAAAACCATTGATGTCTTCAGTAGAGATTAAATAATTATATTCTTTGAGCATTTCATTTGCTATAGGTAAATAAGACCAATGCCATTTTTCTTCTTCGTATCCGGTACGAGATGTTGCATTGGAATCAATGTTCTTTTCAGTATATACTTGGTAGAAACCAAAGTCAGAAGCACATCTAACTAGAAAGTCGTAAACTTTTAGTCCTTCGCCCGAATTGAAGTAATCGTTTTCTAGAGAATTTAAATCTATATCAGTACCCCAATGATGGCGTGATGTTCCCGGCATGGAGCTGTAGGATAATATATCGCGAGTCTTTTCTAGATCTGCCCAGCCCATATACCTTGGACGCTCCCATTTGCGTTCCCAGATAGATTTTTGATGTGAAAATGTACGAGTACCACTTAGTATGATTAGATCTATATCTTCATCTGCAGCAGCCTTTTGAAGATTGTCAAATGCATTTAAAACTTCTGTGCGAAGAAGTATTCCTAAGCGAGAAGCGTAAATTATGGGTACTTCGGTAAAGAGAGGAGGAGCAGGATTGATTCGGCCGAGCAACTCATTTTTCGAATATTTTCGAATATCGTCTATATTTTCATTGGGTATAGTTTGGCTAGAAAAATCTTGAACATAAAAGAGCCCTGCCACAATAATAGCAAGGCTTTTGACATGTTTCATTTTATTATCGGCGTCAGATGATGTTAATGTATTCCTTTATCAGCCAAGTATTTCTCAGCATCAAGGGCGGCAATACAACCAGAACCTGCTGCCGTTACAGCTTGCTTGTAAATCTTATCCCCACAGTCTCCAGCCCAGAACACACCTTCTGCATTTGTATGTGATGTGCCTGGCATTGCTTGGATGATATATCCTTGCTCGTCTAGATTTACCCAACCCTTGAGCATGTCTGTATTAGGTATATGACCTATTGCAACGAAGAAACCAGTAACAGTAATATCTGATTCTTCACCATTAACATTATTTCGATATCGAACGCCTTCTACTCCATCAGAGCCAAGAATGTCAACAGTTTCAGTGTTGTACATTACTTCAATGTTATCTAATGAGTTTACTCTGTGTTGCATCGCTTTAGAGGCGCGCATCTGATCACGACGAACAAACATCGTTACTTTATTGCAAAGCTTAGCTAAGTATGAAGCCTCTTCGCATGCAGAGTCTCCAGCACCTACTATCACCACGTCTTGTCCTCTATAGAAGAATCCGTCACAAACCGCACAAGCACTTACTCCTCCACCTATATCCCTAAGTCTAATCTCGTTTTCTAACCCTAGCCACTTAGCAGAGGCACCAGTTGAAATAATTA
>DQKQ01000060.1 GCA_015660615.1 Flavobacteriales bacterium | reverse complement strand
TCTTCTTGAACCTCCTCGCTAGGAGTTATATGTGGATTCTCAAAAACCCAATCGGTAGGTGCACCCGGTGTTGGTCCTATAGGCAGCCCATCTTCATCAGTAGGCTGGTCAGGAGGTTCGGGATTGCCTACTTCAAGCAAATCGTACACATGCTCTGTAGTCATCTCATCATACTTGCGGTCAAGTAATGCCCCCTCAGGCAGTGTGTAACCACTATCTATTGCGATGATATTAATGACGTAATCACCTGCTTGATTCCACAACACAGGATGTCGTGGTCCCCGACGGGTAAAATGCGCATACATACAGTGTAATATCTCATGCACTACAAGCCCGATACATTCAGGCATTGTTAGTGTTTCGATAAACTCGGGATTGTAATAAATATACCGCCCATCAGTAGCGGCGGTGGGGATTTTAGGCGCTTCTCTGATACCTAGTTTGAAAACTAAAGGTCCGAAGAACATATCGTTCAGAATTAATCGTGAACGCGCCTTTATCATCATATCGAATTGTTCGTGTTTTACCATCCTATGGATTCGTGTAGGTGCAGGTACCATGACTTACTCCTTACTCAGGTCATACTGTTTTATATACCCCAGCATGTACTCATTTGAGTACGTTTTTTGCGGAGGGACTCCGTTTTTACAATCAAGCATCCCTTTTGAGTAATGCTCCTTAGCTACCTTCTGAGTTTTTTCAAATTTTCTAATCTCCTCGAATATCTCAGTGTATCTATTCATCAGATATTCTCCTGAATTCGCTTAATAGCTCGGCTTAAACGCATAGCAATATGCTTACGATACGAATTATCCTTACGTAGCAGTTTAACGTCGGCTGTCAGGCAAATGTCAGTCCGAATGTACTCAACCGTATCATTCAGATTTACCTCGTAAGGGTCTGCTGATAATGCCAAGGCGGTGTCACATGCATCAGTGATCTGATCCACAATATTTGAACGGAAGGTGCTATGGGGCTCTCCCAGGGACTTCTCCAGAGCACGTTTAAATCGCTCGAGTGGATCGTATAATCTAAGCCATGGTTCTTGTTCAATCGACTCTTCAGTCGATTTTGTGGTCTCCTCAACGAGATTTTTAGTAAATTCGTCTAGTTTTACGAGCCAATTGTCTGCTGACACCGGAACAGGCTGATAATCTATGGTAATTGAGAACTTATTACGCAGAGTTTCGGGGTTTGGGTAGTCTCCCGCATTGTAGAGTCCGCCCATACGAACTTGGGCGTTCTCCACAGCCGTTGGATATGCGACCTCTATGAGCTCTTTAACCAGCGCGTCAGCTGTGTCTTGGTGTTCTAAAAACTGGGATTGGAATGCTACAAAGTCATGTAGCGGTCTAACTCGCCAACCACCATCATAAAATGGGGAAGTTTGTTTATAAAACCACGAACGCACGGCTGACCAATGCGCTTGTGAAGGTCTAATTATTGATTTTGGTACTATGAGCTTATTCATTCTCACTGCACCTGATTCTGCACCTGAATTCTTAGTGACGGATTCTGATGCAGCACCGTCAAATTTGTGCCCATCCCAATGTGATTGGTTCATCTGAACCATAATCAAATTATCTGTATTCATACTTGAATTCTCCGATAAGCAGTGCTAATATAAATTGTCACTGCATGATTGATTAGCCCCGCTCTAGGTCTCCGTTCCTGAAGTGGGGCTTTTTTTCGGGCTCCACCGAACACCTCTTGAATCAAAGATCATTCGTGTGATCGCCCACTTAGTAAGCTCGTGAATTGTTATCCCTCGGTAATCTGCAGTCGTCTGCATCTCTTCGAGTAGTGATTCCTCAATTTTCAAACAATACATTTCCTTTTGCTCACTCATTTACTACCTCTTATAAGACTAAGTATTTGTTTTCAACACACCACTTGTTAAACTTCGGGCTGCTGATAGCTAAGTGTTTCTTATGCTCGTATAAATCACGAGTCATTAACATAGCTGCCTCTTTGGTCATCTTGTCTGCGATTTCCATGAAGGCATCTAATGTATCTGCTTCGACAGCATTAACAAACGCACCTACTAGTGCATAAATAACACCTTGCTGTCTGGGTCGGGTGAATTTCCATGGTTGTTGTAACAGCATATCTACGTCAGGTAGCTCCATCTCTAGATGAGCACATAACGCAGTGGCTTCCCCCGGACCAACAGTTCCTTTAAGTGTCTCTAATCTGAGGGTAGGGGATACTAAATCGAGCACTTGTGATGCAAACGCCCATGTCCGGGGACTAGGGGATGCTGGGTCTGAAGTAGCCCCGTTCGGCATACAATGAAGTGTCTCTAATTTCTTAGTGGCTCGTATATAAGCTAATATCCGAGGATCCTTCTCGTTCTTAACCCACCAACTAGCAAAATCTGCAATATCTGGTTCTAATAGGGTATGTACAAATCTACCTTTCAGAGCTTCGGGTAAGTCTAAAGCGCCGGACCGGTCTTCAGGTCTATTACCTGCAGCTGCCATTATGGTATTTTTAGGGAATTTAAACTGCCCTATCTGTTTATCTAGGACGATCTGAAACGCACTCTTTAGAGTTGAGTGTGGCGCATGGGTAATCTCATCAAAAAATAACAATGTTTTTGGATCGTTTTCAGTAGGCCATATTAATGGTGTACCCCATGCAGTCTTCTTGTGTGAATCTTCTTCTACAATGAATGGGCACCCTTGCAAATCTTCAGGGCCCATCTGAGAAAGTCGAACATCAATAAATCTATAGCCATTGGCTAAAGCGAATTGCTTTACTATTTGGGACTTACCAATTCCTGGAGGTCCCCAGATCATTAGAGCTAGACGCTCCTCCCCATCTTTGGGCTCGGGCAATAATATCTGCTCGAGTTGCGCTGTCAGCTGCGATGCTTTCATATCTTACTCCGTTATGTAACACATTTAAAATATCGAAATAGCACTCTTCACGAGTGAACAGGAACCCTCCTGCAAAATTTCGTTGTAAGTTAGCGGAATGTGCCGCTTCCATTTCTTCATCCCTCCCTTTATTAATTGAGAGGTCTAAAGCGTAGGTCATAATGCTAAAGTCATTAACATTAAATACCCATCCTGTTAAACAATCTAAAGTCACTTGATTGAAGGTCGTAGTTGTTAAATATATAACTTTCTTCTTAAAATTAAGGGCTGTAATGTGAGTGTGGATCTCATATAACAATTGAGATCTTTCAGCCTGGTTCATGAATCTACAACTAGCCACAACGTAAGGACTAGTAATGCGATTGATATTAATAATTCCATAAGCTCTCCTTATTAAAAAGGCTACCTCCCTGTAGCCTAGTGTGGGATCACAAGTCAGGAGTACATCTTGATTTTGGGGAGACCTGCTCCTACTGCTGCGGTTTTGACCCACTCACAGCTTGGGTCAGTACAATATTAGCACTGCTAATACTCAATGGTAAAGCCTTGCTCTTGGATATATTGTAAACATTCATGTTTTGTTTCAATTTCCCAAAGAGCAGGCTCTAAATCTTCGAATTGTTTCTCAAGTTGCTTTACATTCATACCCAGTTCTTCGGCCTTATCTATTAGATCACCAATGACATCTGGGCATCGGTACACAGGCTTAGTCATTATCTGTCTCCTATTAAGTGCAGTCTGATATCATATCAGCAATTATTTCATAGTCATTGAAATCAGGATCAGGCCATCTGATAGCTTCTAGTATTCGTACAGCATCGACTTCTTCAATGCAGACTTTCCCATCTTCGGAATGGTTTTCACTTTGTTCTAAAATATCCTGCACGGTCCAAAGACGTGTAATGCTCTTACCGTTTATGATATTCTGTTTTTCTTTTTCTAATTCGTCCCAATCACGTTGGCTCATTGTCCATCTCCTTCGATAGGCGGGCGCGTTCTTTCAGGGCCCGGTAACCGTTAGTGTCTAAGTGCTCCAGCTGCTCGGCTGGTGTACGTTTCTCAGCTGCTCGTTCCGCCGCAGCTTCTTGGCGTTGCTCTCTATTTTTCTTCATCACTAACCTCCTACAACATAATTGTTACAAGTTTTACATTTGATATCCTCACCTTCAGTGTATGTATCAACGTGGTCGCTACATACCCGGCACCAATAGGATTCACCTATGGTTGGTGAGTTTTTCCAATCAACACGATTACGTATTGCATCGGGGATAATTGTATCCATAATGTCTTTAATAGCTTTATTATGGTAATTTTCGTGAGTAACTATGCTCTCTCTAATCCAACCTGAAGCAGGAGGTGGGCAGATAATATCTACATATTGTCTGAGTATTTTACTGACACTCACACCTTGGCTTTGGGCATACTCTTTTAGACGTATGGATTGAGATTTTGACAGCAATGCTGTCGTTGGGCAGTTGAAATAAACATCATTAGGGTCTGTACTCATTTTCATATCCTGATAAGTTAATAAAATTTGCTGTGCTAGGGTTAGCTGCGCTGCGCTCCGCTGGGTTGCGCTGGGCTAAGTTTAATTTTGCTATGCTTTACTTCGCTGTGTTTAGCTTTGCTGAGCTGTGCCGAGTTTAATTTTGCTGTGCTATACTGCGCTTTACTCTGCTTCACTTCGCTATGCACAGCTGAGATACTGCAATCCACTCTCAATGAAAGTGGATTACGCTATATAAGCCTTTGCTTTGCTAAGTTACGCTGCGGTTCGCTCAGGTTCGCTAGGCTCGGTTCCGCTCGGCTATGATACTGCAATCCACTCTCTAAGAAAGTGGATTACGCTATATAAGCCTATGTTTTGCTATGCTGGGCTTTGCTGGGCTAAGTCTGGCTCCGCTTCGCTTGGGTATGCTCCGCTTGGCTTAGCACAGCTGAGATACTGCAATCTACTCTCAATGAAAGTAGATTACGCTATATAAGCCTTTGCTGTGTTGAGCTCCGCGCTGCTGGGATCTGCTCTGCTGAGCTGGGCTCAGTTCTACTATATACTGCAATCCACTCTCTACGAAAGTGGATTACGCTATATAAGCCTATGTTCTGCTGAGCTTTGCACTGCTGAACTATGCTTCGCTAGACAATGCCTTGAAGAGTTTTTTTTCAACTAATTTAAAGATATCAATGAAAGTAAGCAGTTTAGATAGTACCAATCAGAGAGACATACTTAGGTCTCTCTGACCAGTGTTGTTGCTACGCTACGCTAGGCTATGCTCTACTCCGCTTCACTTCGCTATGCCGAGCTCAGAGCAATCTTTTTCTACTGAACGCTGATAATGCAGCTAACTTACTCTTAGCCTCATCATTCTCAGCAATCTCCTCCTGTTCTAATAAGTTTCGGTTAACGAATGCCAGGTCTTTAACAGCCCGTCGTAGTTTACGACTGATTGTCTCGTTTAATTTGGACATCGTTACTGCTGTCTGTTCTTTGGGTAGGACAATACGGTATCCTAGCCCCTTCACAGACTGGAGACACATGTAGTGATCCTCCAGCAGGGTTGTCCTGAAAGCGTCCATCATGCTGAGGAATTTGAAAGCATTGCTTTCGAACTCCTGGCGGCTCATTGTCTCTGGAGACTCTATTTTGAAGTTCTCCAGTAGCCAATCTTTGGTGATTATATCCCCATAATTGAAGCGTACTACGGCTTGCGCCGCAGCCTCTAGATGAGCGGGGTATAATTGCACGGTGCTCATGCAATACTCGCTATAAATCTTCCGAACATCCCACTATTGGCAGGTCTAAACCCGCCTAATCCTACATATCTACCTGCGGCATTTAGATATTCCACCATCCAATCAGCTTGGATGATGTCCTCGTCGAATGTGATATCAACTTCTAAAGACCAATCAGTAAACTTAGGACGATATGCCATAATTTTACTCTTACTGACCACTACCGATTTAACATATCGGTATTGAGGGTCAGCCCAAAGTTGCTCTGGGTTGAGTTTTTTCTTACCATAGTTTAGTGCGATCTTCTCATCGAAGATCATCACACCTTTGCGTACTTTATCACCATTTCTGGTGAGCTTAGCACCTTCCTCAAGGCACTTCTTGATATTAATACTCGGGATATGCACCCCGACCTTATCGTCATAATAAATGGCGTTAAGGTACGTTGATTTATACAACGCTAATTGAATTTCTGCAGTCTTCGCTTTTCCTCGGATTGCAGTTAATTTCTTATGCTCTATCGTAGCCGGATCTAATGGATCAGCCAATCTATCGCATGCTAGAAGTATGGGGCTTTCCCCAACTAGCTTGATTTTTGCTGTTTGCATGGTCCTTCCTTAAATGATGAAGCCACTACCTAAAAAGATAGTGGCTTCGGTTATGTGGAATAATTCCACGGTTTGGGCCTCGAGCCGTACGGACTCGAGAGTGGTGCACGTCTAGTGATCAATTAGTCGTGACTAACTTTGGCCTAATTCGGGGTCAGTCTTAGGGGGTTTTAATCCCATATCCTGCCAATAAAGATGGTTTGTTTTTACTTTATCACTGCCATTCCATAGCTCTAAAACTAAACCTTCCGGTTCTATTTTGCATTGAGCTATGTAATTTTTATCTTGAACATAAAGTTCTTTACTCATCATTCCTCCTATAATTAGCAGTGCTTATAATATTATCATTACTTATTCGATGCTGTCTACTGCCTCTTTTATAAATTAAGCCCCTAACTCGTAGGGGCTATAGGTTAAATTTAAGCTGCTTTCTTAACTTTAGCTTTAGGCTTAGCTGCTAACGCTTTCTGCTGAGCAATAAAATCGGTACCATGCTCTGCGGTCTCGACCTCAGTCATTGGCTCAGTCACATTCTCAAGCACTACAGCTTTTAACTGTGCTCTTACTTCTTCGAGAATCTTCTCAACTGCTGCTGGGATTGTTCTAGCAGTAATCTTGTGGCTCAGATTGTTGAGAAATCCAACATTATGGATCTGACCATTAAGGTTGGTTCTCAAGATAAAATCTATCTCAGCTTTGTTACTGCTTGGTTTGGTCGGTACCACCTCACAGTAGTTTATGTAATCTAGTGCTACTTCTGGGGTATCTACTACAGGCTCCCATGAAGGTTGTACTGTAAATTGGCACTGGTCGTCGCCTACAGCTACGTAGAACACCTTTCGGTCTCGCGTAGCTCGAGATCGGTCTTGGCCTCGGTTATTATTTGTCGCCATCTCATCACTCCTTTTATACATTGAAATCGCAAGAGCGCGGAGCGCCTCCGCTGCGTCTAACTCAGCTCCACTGACCCACTCCCAACTGGGAGCAGGTCATACTAGGTCTAACTCAATGCATACTCTGATTGTAAAATGTCCTTATGCAGATCGTATGAAAACTTCTCTACACTAAGGGGTGTACGTGCTATCTCACTGAGGATATCCGCCAGTAAATCTGACTGGGCTATCTCAGCGAGGATCTCACGATAGGTCTGTTGCACTGCCTGGAGGTTATCAGGTGCAAACCAAAAGCTGTCATGGATACACAGCAAGTCAAATGGTGTTCGTTTTACCATCTCTCGTGCCACATATGCATCCACACTATGGATGATATTAGGCGCTAACGATGATGATCGTTTCGAGGTCTGTTGAACCTCGTAACGGTACACCACTTCCATGCCGTCATCTAACTCGTCGATCATAATCCGTTCGTCCACAGTCTCTGTGACTGGGACGTAGGCTACGTGACCGTCGGGTAGTGTCCAGCTGTGAAAGTCTGCATCGTAGTTCCAGTGGGCATTTATAGTGGCTAACGCCGCTGATGCTCCGGGAAATAGAGTCTCTATTGCCTCATAGAATAAATCTAAGTCAGCTCCGACTCCAAAGATCTCTGCAGGTGTCTTAGTGGAGTTATACAAATGTGTCATCGTTGCCTCTTTCAAGGACTTACGATCTACATCTACTTTTAGCTCCGTTAATAACAACATGTAGGGATCTTCTCTACGCCCTGTGGTGATCAGGTTACATCTAATAGCAGTTTCTCTACACCCTAAAAGGGTCGCCATTATCTGTAACACTGATGCCGTCACATCTACGTTCATCATATAGCCTGAGGTCTCATAAGCCTCAGCTTTTCTGAATGCCCGTAGTGCTTTACGCCCCATGAAATACTCAACACCTGACTCATCGATTTCCTCGGGAGTCATGTCTTTCATGCTGAACTGGGTCTGGATGAGCTCCGGATTGGAATTGAACCATGCAACTCGTTCGTCCCAAGTGAGCTTATCCTTCCCGGCGTGACCAGCCACGGCTATCTTCAGATTACGTAAGTTTGTGTTCAACACATGATTACGTAGTGAGAGCATTGCTCTATGCTCTTCATCACTCTGAAGGTTGAGCACCCAACCTTTGATGTAGAATCTGCCACGTTTGTCGAAATCCCACTCAAAGTAAAACGTTTTACCTCGGTATTCT
>DQKQ01000083.1 GCA_015660615.1 Flavobacteriales bacterium | reverse complement strand
CTAACTTTAGCTGAGAAAATTTTGAATGCCCACCTTTGGGATGGGAAACCTACACAGGTGTATCAACGCGGGATTGACTACGTCGATTTTGCGCCTGACCGTGTCGCGATGCAGGATGCTACAGCACAAATGGCTCTCCTTCAGTTTATGCAAGCAGGGAAGAAAAAAGTTTGGGTACCTTCAACTGTACACTGTGATCACCTCATCCAAGCGAAGGTAGAAGCAAGTTCTGATTTACAGAATGCGATTAACTTAAATAACGAAGTTTACAATTTTCTCGAATCTGTTTCTGATAAGTACGGAATAGGGTTTTGGAAACCAGGAGCAGGAATCATCCACCAAGTAGTACTTGAGAATTATGCCTTCCCAGGAGGTATGATGATAGGAACTGACTCACATACGGTTAATGCTGGTGGACTTGGAATGGTAGCTGTTGGTGTTGGTGGAGCTGATGCCGTTGACGTAATGGCAGGCCTTCCTTGGGAGTTGAAGTGTCCTAAGCTTATCGGAGTTAAGTTAACTGGAAAGTTAAGTGGTTGGTTAAGCGCGAAGGATGTAATCCTTAAAGTTGCAGGTATCCTAACTGTTAAAGGAGGAACGGGAGCTATAGTTGAGTATTTCGGTGATGGAGCTATAGGTCTTTCTTGTACAGGTAAAGGAACGATTTGTAATATGGGTGCTGAGATCGGAGCGACAACATCTTTATTCGGGTATGACGAAAGTATGGGTCGTTACCTAAGAGCTACTGGTAGAACAGAAGTAGCCAATGCCGCAGATGTAATAGCTCCTCACTTAACAGGTGATCCAGAAGTTTATGCTGACCCAGATAAGTATTTTGATGAGGTTATAGAAATAGATTTGAGTGAGCTTGAACCGCATCTCAACGGACCATTTACTCCGGACCTCGCTACTCCTGTTAGTGAGATGAAGGAGGCTGCTAAGAAAAATGGTTGGCCAACTTCTATCGAGTACGCTCTTATCGGATCTTGTACGAACTCAAGCTATGAGGATATCTCAAGATCGGCTTCTATTGCTCGCCAAGCAAATGAACTAGGCATCGAATCGAAAGCAACGTTAAATATTACTCCTGGTTCTGAGCTTGTTCGTTACACAATCGAGAGAGACGGGTTAATCTCGACTTTTAAAGAAATGGGAGCAAATGTTTTCGCAAACGCTTGTGGACCTTGCATAGGCCAATGGGCTCGTTCTGGATCTGAGAAGCAAGAAAAAAACTCTATCGTACACTCCTTTAATAGAAACTTCTCAAAGAGAGCTGACGGAAACCCTAACACTCACGCATTCGTAGGTTCTCCGGAGCTTGTAACTGCTATTGCACTTGCTGGAGATTTAACCTTTAATCCTCTTACGGATCCTCTTTACACGAAAGACGGAAAGCAGATTATGCTCGATGAACCTAAGGGTCAGGAGCTTCCTGAAAAGGGATTCGAAGTTGAGGATGCGGGTTATCTAGAACCAGCAGAAGACGGTTCTGGGATAGATGTTAAAGTCGATCCTACCTCCAAGCGTTTGCAGCTATTAGATCCATTCTCTCCATGGGATGGAGGTAATTTATTAGGAGCTAAGCTGCTAATAAAAGCTGATGGCAAATGCACCACAGATCATATTTCTATGGCTGGTCCATGGCTCAGATTTCGTGGACACCTTGATAACATTGCGAACAACACTTTAACTGGGGCTGTTAACGCTTTCGGTGGAGCTACTAATAAGGTTAAAAACCAAATAGATGGATCTTTCGGAGAAGTTCCTGCTGTAGCAAGAGCATACAAAGCTGCAGGCATAGCTTCTGTAGTGGTAGGTGATTCTAACTACGGCGAGGGCTCTTCAAGAGAGCACGCAGCTATGCAACCTCGTCATCTTGGAGTATATGCAGTAATTGTAAACTCTTTCGCTCGTATCCATGAAACTAACTTAAAGAAGCAAGGGATGTTAGGTCTTACATTCATGAACGAAAACGACTACGCCCTGATCCAAGAAGACGATACTTTTAACTTTATAGATCTTAAAGATTTCGCTCCAGGAAAGCCACTTACTATAGAGGTAGTTCATGCTGATGGATCGAAAGACGTTGTTGTGGTTAATCACACTTACAACGAGCAACAAATTAACTGGTACCGTGCAGGTTCTGCTCTTAATTTGATAAAGGAAGAGAACGCAGTGAAGTAGTCGTCTCTGCTGGGCTTTTTAATTATATAAATTCCTATTGAGGAACGATTGTTAAATCGGCATTAATGATATCATTATTTCCGACTTGGACGTCTGTAAACGTTAGTATGTGGATGCTGTCAGTTTGTACCACTTTTACGGTTCCACCTGATATAGTCCATTCCTCATCGAAGTTAGGCACTTCAATTTCTTTAACGTGAAGAGCTGTTGCTGCATCTAATGTGGTAGAACCTCCGATAGATGCGAAACTAACGGAAAACTCTAAGTCATGGCTTGGTGCATGGTATGTTACTTCGTTTTCTGTACGAAAGTCTGCAACAACGAAGTACTTCCACAATAAAGGCTCCTCAGGAGAAAGGTCAGACGCAGGAGCATATCCCTCAGCAAGTCTAACAGTCAAATCACGTCCGTCCAGGTTAAGAGTTCCACATTCACAATCTAATTCAATATTCACGAATGGTTCGTGCTTCGTGCAACCAGAAAGCGTTAGGAGTGCGGCGAATGCAATAGCTGTAGTACTAAAGAAAATAGTTTTCATCGTTTTCATAATCGCTAAGATAATATTTATTTGCGCACGAGCGGGTATAATAAGTATGGCTCTCTATTATTTTTAAATTCTTCAATTTCTTTTTCCCAAATCTCCTCCAATTTATCAAGACTTTCTCCTTTTTCAAGAGCCCTTCTTAATTTATCAGTCCCAGCTAATTTATCAAAGAAACCGGGGTTCGAGAAGAATCCTTCTATATAGCCAGTTTCCTCCACATATTGTGCAACGTACCTCTGTAATATCGACAGATCCCAACTTATACCACTATCAAGCCAAGACTTCCCCAGCTCGTAATGGTTACTCCCATAACATTCCTTGTTTTCGTGTTTAGGGTGGGGAGATGCTCCGGGTGTCGCTACAGGAGTAAATGAAAAGTTGCCTTTCGATGTGGGGTAGCCAGTTATTTCGAACGGGGTAGGAGTTCCACGTCCTACGCTAACTATTGTAGGCTCGAGAAAACATAGCGAGGGGTATAACTCTATTGAGACTTCAGTGGGTAGATTAGGTGATGGAGGAACGGGAAGTGCATACCTATCGGAGTGAGCATACCCCGAGCACTCGATTACGTGGAGGCGAACTTTAATTTCTCCAGCTAACCAACCTTCTCCGTTCGCCATTTTAGCGATCTCACCCAAGGTCATCCCGTGAATTACGGGCACGGGTGCCCATCCCACAAAGGACTTAAATTCTGGATCGAGCATAGGACCTTCCACATGATGACCGTGTGGGTTAGGCCTATCGAGCACGATAACGGAAACGCCATTTTCAGCTGCAGCTTCCATTACAAGAAGGAGAGTGCTTAAGTAAGTATAGAATCGCGCCCCGACATCTTGAATATCGAAGATTATGATGTCGATATCTGAGAGAGTAGTAGGGGAGGGTTTGCGCGAGTTGCCGTGAAGAGATAAAATTGGGAGGCCCGTTTTAAGATCGATATCGTCATTAATATGAGCGCCATTAGCTCTATCTCCACGAAATCCATGTTCAGGAGCGAAGACCTTCACCACGTTAACTCCCCGAGAGACTAAAGTATCCACAAGATGAGTGCCCGAAGAACTTAGAACAGAAGTATGGTTTCCGACAACAGCCACCTTTTGCGAGGTAGTGAGTTGAACAATCATGTCAATGTTTTCATTACCAAGGGCAATATCAGTAGTTTGTCCATTGACTGAAATTACGCACATAAAAGAAATGAGTAGAAATAGATTTTTCATCACTTAATTCTTAACGCTGTGGATGGTTGAATTCGTGTACTGTACCAAGCAGGAAGTAGCATAGCGATTATACAGGTGGCAAAAGCTACAATCTCTATCGAAGCTAATCTTGTAAAATCAAGTAAGATGGGGACTTCTGAAACGTAGTATGCGGCTGGGTCGAGGGTGAGTAGACCAGTCTTTGTTTGGACTAAACAAATACCAAGGCCTAGGATGTTTCCAGCAATAAACCCACCTCCAATGATGCGGGCTGCATATCTCACGAACAACTTTATTACCGTAGCATCATTCATCCCTAGGGCTTTAAGCAGTCCCACTTGAGGGCGACGCTCGAGGATCACGATCAGCAGTGCGCTAACCATATTTATGATACTTATCATAATCATCAGCCCTATGATTATGACGACATTCATATCTAACATAGCAAGCCAACTAAAAATCTCAGGGCTCTGCCGTTTAACATTATATATTGTAAGTGTGTAAGGCAAGACGTGGAACACCTCCTCCTCTACGTAGTTTAAAGCCTCTAAATCATCAATTAATATCTCGTAGCCCTCGGCAAACATCTCCTCAGAACCATCTCCAGATTCAGCCGTCCAATTGCCACCTGAGTACGTGCAGACTGCTGTATCGCTAACTGTAGAATCTCCCACAATCCATAAGAATTGAGCGTCTTTTTCTTCTAAATATTCAGGTTTTCTAGGAGACCAAACCCCTTTCGCTTTCTCCCCATCGGTGTCCAAACCGAAAACTCCCCCTCTCGGAGCGGACTCATCTTCATCGAGATAAATTACCGCTTGGACTCCTCTATTCGCCACGTCTTGTAAAAGAGAGCTATTCACAAACACAAACCTCTCGTCATATTCAAGTAGCCCAGTTTCATAAATGCCACAAACTTTCACTTGACGAGGTTTTACGTCTTCATTTTTAATAACAAGATAAAGTGCGATGCGGTCACCACTTTGAAGTTCGAGTTTAGATGCGAGTGGCTTAGAAATCAGGATGTCGTTTTCGCTGTGTGGTAGCTCTCCAGATGTGAGCGCCTCCCAGATCATCGTCGTATCACTAGAAAAACTTGTTTTTGAGATTCCGAAGTCAATTCCTTTTACTGTTACACCTTTCAGAGATTCACTTGTTTCTAACAGTCCTGGCCTAATGTGCATGGGAGCTACGTGCCGCACTCCAGATAAATCTGAAAACTCCTTTAAAAGTTTAGAGTCAAGTACCAATCCATCATTATCAGGATCGTTAGGAGTGACCTGAAGGTGAGAACTAAATCCTATTACAAGTTCCTTCACCTCGTGCTGAAAACCCTGCACTATAGCTGTGGACACAATGATTAAAGCTATGCCTAACGCTACTCCAGCTGTAGCAATCTTTACCACTGGGCGAGCCCAAGACGAATGAGAACCACTTGCTTCTTGGCTCATCCGGTTTGCTATTTTACGAGTAATACTCATCGGGGCTGAAAGGTACTTACTTTTGCAGAATGAATAAAGGAAAAAACGTACACGAAAACATCTTAGGAGCTATTGGAAACACTCCTCTAATAAAGTTGAATAGAATCGTAGAGGATTTCCCCTGCGATGTGTATGCTAAGGTTGAGTACTTTAACCCAGGTCATAGCGTGAAAGACAGGATGGCACTCCAAATGATTGAAGATGCTGAGGCATCTGGCGACTTGAAGCCAGGAGGAACCATAATCGAGTGTACTTCAGGAAACACAGGTATGGGGCTAGCTTTAGCAGCGATAGTTAAGGGTTACAAACTGATTTGTACTACAAATTGTAAGCAAAGCAAGGAGAAGGTTGATATGTTGAGGGCAATGGGGTCGACGGTACATGTTTGTCCTACTGCGGTGGCGCCCGATCACCCAGAGAGTTACTACAGTGTGGCGGAGAAGTTGAATAACTCTATCGAGAATAGCTTCTGGTGCAATCAATATGATAATCTCAGTAATAGTAAAGCTCATTATCTTACTACAGGCCCAGAAATTTGGGCCCAAACAGAAGGTCGCATCACCCATTTCATTGTAGGAGTTGGTACAGGGGGAACAATATCTGGTGTGGCTAAATATCTTAAAGAACAGAATCCAGATGTCCAGATATGGGGTGTCGATTCTTATGGATCGGTGTTCAAAAAATATCTTGAAACTGGAGAATTCGACGAAAATGAAATCTACAGCTATCTAACTGAAGGCATAGGGGAAGATATACTACCTGCAAACGTCAACTTCGATATTATTGACAAGTTCGAGAAGGTGACAGACAAAGATGCGGCCCTAGCAGCGAGAGAGCTCGCCCTCAAAGAAGGTTTATTTCTCGGATACTCATGTGGTTCGGCCATTCAGGGTCTACGTCAATTCAAGTCCGAGCTTAAGCCTGGCGACCTCCCCGTCGTCCTCTTCCACGATCACGGTTCTCGCTACGTAGCGAAAATATACAACGACGATTGGATGCGCGAACAAGGGTTTATTGACTAAAATCCCTAAAACTCCATAAACGTCTTGCGGATAATGGCAAGGCATTCGTCTAGCTGCTCTTCAGTAATTACTAAGGGAGGAGCAAAGCGGATAATGTTTCCGTGCGTAGGCTTCGCGAGAAGCCCATTATCTTTCATGGCGACACATAGATCCCACGCTGTGGTTGATTCTTGCGTGTCGTTGATGATAACGGCGTTCAATAATCCACGTCCACGAACGAGCTTTATTAGCGAGCATTCCTTAGCTATTGCTTCGATTCCAGAACGGAACTGATGTCCAAGTGTACGTGCATTCAAGGCCAAGTCTTCGTCGCGAACTACAGATAGGGCGGCGATAGCTACTTCTGCGGCAACGGGGTTTCCTCCGAAAGTGGATCCGTGCTGTCCTGGGTGTATTACCGACATAATGTCTTCGTCTGCAAGGACAGCAGAAACGGGATAAGCGCCTCCGCTTAGTGCTTTTCCTAGAATGAGTAGGTCGGCTTTAACGAAAGTGGCTTGACGTTCGCAAGATCCAGAGCAAGTGCAATTTCCGCAAGTAGCAAGTAGAGCACCAGTGCGGGCGATTCCAGTTTGGACTTCGTCTGCCATAAAGAGAACGTTTGCCTCCTTACAAATGGCGTGAGCCTCACGGATGTAGTTTTCAGAAGGGACATTTACGCCTGCCTCACCTTGGATAGGCTCGACTAAGAATCCGGCTACGTTAGGGTCTTTTACGGCTTCGCGTAAAACGTCGAGGTTGTTGTACTCGATAACGTCAAATCCCGGAGTATAAGGTCCAAATCCACCTGTAGCGTCATCATCCGTAGAAAATGAAATTATTGTAGTTGTGCGGCCATGGAAATTCTCGCCACACGTTAAGATGCGAGCCTGGTTAGCTGGAACTCCTTTAACATCGTATGCCCATTTACGAGCAATTTTGATGGCAGTTTCAACAGCTTCAGCCCCTGTATTCATAGGTAGAACTTTATCGTAACCGAAGTACTCAGTTACGAACTGTTCGTATTTACCGAGGTTAGAAGAGTAGAATGCACGAGAGGTGAGAGTGAGTTTATTCGCCTGATCGACCATTGCTTTTACAATAGCTGGGTGACAATGTCCTTGGTTTACTGCGCTATATGCGCTGAGAAAATCGTAGTATTCCTTCCCGTCAATATCCCAAACAATAACCCCTTCTCCTCTGTCAAGTACCACAGGTAGTGGGTGATAGTTATGTGCTCCGTGACGATTTTCTAGAGCCATAGCCTCTTCTGAATTAGAAGGTCTATTAACAATATTTTCATTCATTTCCATTGGGTAAAGATATCTAAAAGATCAATTAGGTTGAGACTTGTATTAAGCTCCCATACGATCCCTAAGGTCAGAGTCAATAGCTTCTAAGAATCCTTCTGTAGTTAACCAGTGCTCTGAAGTCATATCTTTTTTGTGAATTAGAAGTGCAAGGTCCTTCGTCATGCGGCCGCTTTCAACAACATCTATGCAAACCTGCTCTAGAGTATCTGCGAAGTTTCGGAGATCCTCGTTGCCATCAAGCTTTCCTCGGAAGTTTAATCCACGTGTCCAAGCAAATATCGAAGCGATAGGATTTGTCGAAGTTTTATTTCCCTTCTGGTGCTCTCTGTAGTGTCGAGTCACGGTTCCGTGGGCAGCCTCAGCTTCCATAGTTCCGCCATCAGGAGTAACAAGTACAGATGTCATAAGCCCGAGTGATCCGAACCCTTGAGCTACTGTGTCAGACTGAACATCTCCGTCGTAGTTCTTACAAGCCCAAATAAATCCACCGCTCCACTTCATTGCAGCAGCGACCATATCGTCAATAAGGCGATGCTCATAGGTGATTCCTGCATCAGCAAACTTCTGTGAGTAATCTGCATCTAAGACCTCTTGGAAGATGTCCTTAAAGCGTCCGTCGTAAGCCTTTAAAATCGTGTTCTTAGTAGAGAGGTAAAGTGGCCACTTCTTAGTAAGAGCTTGATTCATACAAGAATGAGCGAAACCATATATGCTCTCATCAGTATTATACATGCACATTGCCACTCCTCCAGCACCTTCGAAGTTGAATACAGTCCATTCTTGAGTCTCTCCTCCATCTTCAGGAATGAAAGACATCTTTAATGTACCTTTTTCTTTAATCACAGTGTCAGTAGCCTTGTACTGATCACCGAATGCGTGTCGTCCGATGCAAATCGGCTCCGTCCAACCAGGAACAAGTCTCGGAACGTTCTTCATAATGATAGGTTCACGGAAAACCGTACCACCTATTATATTTCTCAGTGTTCCATTGGGAGAGCGCCACATTTGCTTAAGCCCAAATTCCTCAACTCTATCTTCATCAGGCGTTATAGTCGCACACTTAATACCCACGTGATACTTGTTAATTGCATCAGCAGCATCGATTGTGATTTGGTCATTCGTCTCATCTCGCTTCTCAATTCCTAAGTCATAGTAGAGTAGTTCTATATCTAGGTAAGGTAGAATCAGCTTGTCCTTGATGAACTGCCAAATAATGCGAGTCATCTCATCGCCATCGATCTCTACAACTGGATTGTTTACTTTAATCTTTTTCATAAAAGGCAGTATTTATGCTTCTTCGCATTCGCTGAAGTAGAAACGTCCTTCGATATGAGCGTTTTCATCAGAATCAGATCCGTGAACAGTGTTTGCAGAAATGCTCTCAGCGAAGTCAGCCCTGATTGTTCCAGGTGCCGCTTCAGCAGGGTTAGTCGCTCCGATTAAATCGCGGAAAGATGCAACAGCATCATCCTTTTCTAAGATCATAGCAACGATAGGGCCTGAAGTCATGTACTCAACGAGCTCTCCATAGAAAGGTCGCTCAGAGTGCACAGAGTAAAAAGCCTCTGCGTGAGCTTTAGAAAGCTGTGTCCATTTCATAGCCTTAATCGAGAAGCCTGCCTCAATCATGCGGTCAATGATTTTTCCTGTGTTGCCAGCTCCGGTAGCGTCCGGTTTGAGCATTGTAAATGTGCGATTTGTCGCCATAAGAGTGTTTTTTAATGGGGTTCAAAAGTACAACGTTCTTTTCAAATATTCTTTGATTTTTATCCTTATATTTATCATTAATAAGAATACCGAAGGATTAACATGCATAAACTAAGAAGAAAGAAATACGGTAAAGAAGTAGCTGGGGTTTGTGCTGGATTAGCTGAATTCTATCATCTTCCAGTTAGAAATGTTAGATTTGCATTTGCATTTTTAGCTATTGCAGGTTTTGGTGTTGCTGTTTACATCGCTCTTTGGATTCTTTTACCTGAAGACTAACACCTAACTAAACCAAATTGTATCAATTTATCTCTTTAGTTAGCTTTATTTTACTTTGTATTTCTCCATTTATTTCTAATGCCCAGAACTACACTTCGTGGAGCGTGGGTAATACATCCTCAGTAGATGTAGATCACGAGATGGGGCTAGTACTTATGGGCGGAGCGGGAGAGATGCCAGAGGCTATGGTTTGGTTTTTAGAAAGAGCCTCAGGAGGAGATGTATTAGTTTTAAGATGCAGTGGGTCAGATGCTTATAACGATTATTTATACTCAGAATTGGGGGTGGATGTGAATAGAGTTGAGACAATTCGTTGCAATAATCCTAACTCTGCGACTGAGCCATACATCTTAGATAGGATAGCAGAAGCTGAAGCAGTCTGGTTAGCAGGTGGAAATCAACACGACTACGTTCAGTTTTGGAAAGACACTCCAATTGAAGACGCTCTTCACGCATTAGTTAACGGTAGAGGCGGTGCCATAGGTGGTATTTCGGCTGGACTTGCAGTTCTAGGTTTTGGATATTTCGCCGCATCTAACGGGACGGTTTACTCTGGTTCTGCTTTGAATGATCCATATAACGAGGATATGGATGTACGCTATGGAGATTTTCTAAGATTGCCTTTTATGAACACAGTAATTACAGATTCTCATTATGATGACCCTGATAGAAAGGGACGTCATGTGGCTTTTTTGTCACGATTAGTTACAGACCATGGCATAGCAGCATTAGGAATAGGTTGTAATGAATATACTGCTGTGTGTATTGGTGAAGATGGCTTTGCACATTGTTACGGTGAGTATCCACAATATCAGGAACAGGTATATTTTTTGCGACCTACATGTCTCGATGTTCCAGCACCAGATTGCCAACAGGGAATTCCATTAGATTGGGGATTTGAAGGTGGTGCTCTTAATGTATATGTTGTTGATGCAACTGAGCCGGGAAATAGAGGACTAGATTTAAATGATTGGTCTACTGGAATCGGTGGTGATTGGGAGAATTGGTGGGTGGAGGATGGTGAGTTAATGATTTCAGAGATGTCTGAGGAGCCTGAATGTTCGGTGAGTTCAGTGAACTCAGTAATTGATTTATCTGAATCAGAAATGGAGTTTATCGAAATAATAAATTTATCAGGAGGTGACTTCTCGATTCGGTTACCAATTTCTACATCAATAACAATTTCAGATATGTCTGGTAGGATTATTCAGAATCTGGGTGAGATGAGTGCTGGTGAACACTTTGTCAGAGGGTTGAACTCAGCTGGATGCGTTATTGTGAGTGCGAAAAATAGGGCCCTGCAGTCTGTAGTTTATTGTTATTAAACCTAAGTAAAAAACTTATCATCGAAATTCAGGAGGTAGAGTTCTTTTTCCGCCCTTGTAAAAGCAGTGTATAGCCATCTAAGCCAATCCTTATTAAGCATCTCCTGGGTCAGATATCCTTGGTCTAAAATTACCGCTGGCCACTGACCTCCTTGGGCTTTGTGACAGGTTAGACTGTATGCAAACTTGACTTGTAAAGCCCGATAGCACGGGTCGGAAATTACAGCTTTGTGTATCGCTGATTTTGTGCGAAGGTCGGAGTAATCCTCTGCGATGGCGTGGTAAAGCGCTTTGGTTTCGGATTGAGGAAGCGAAGGTCTAGGATCGTGTAATATGCTCAGTAAGATGGTTACTGAGAAGGATGGGTAGTCGGGGAAGTCAGATAAAATCACATCAACTTCAGCAAATTCGTGTCCGTATCTAGTGAAGCGGGATCCGATTCGGGAGACTTCAAGCATGTCACCGTTTGCTATTAATTCTATGGGCAATTCTTCGTGGTCTTTAAGCCAAAAATAATCATTCCTCACTACCATTAACCTATCTCCAGCATTGATGTCGTCCTCTAACCACAAAACCCGAGTACGGATTTGACCATTAAAAAGTACCGCTCTTTTATTCGAACGCGTCACCACAATCACACCATCTTCCCCGTAACGTCCGTGCAGAGTTTCTAAGGTATCCTGCAGTTCGAGACCGGGAAGCCTGACCACGTCTGGACCTACACTAAGATCGATTTTAGGGAAGTTTATTTTCCCTTCAGAATCCGCATTTTCAATATCTAACCTAAGCGCATGAGCATTGGCAAGTATGCTGCTGTCTAACTCTTGCCTCACTACCTCAGTAAGTTCAACAGTGGCGATTGTTAAGCTGTGCATTGAGGCGAGACGCGACTCTTGAAGAGCAGGGCTGGAAGAACAACCAACAGGAGGTAGTTGAGCGTCATCCCCAACAAGAACGAGCCTGCAATCGACTCCAGAAAATACATACTCGAGTAAATCGTCTAAAAGGTTAGTCACAAGTCCGCTAGACTCACCTATCATAGATGCCTCATCGACAATAAAAGTGGTTTTCTTAAATAAATTGGGAGCTATTTTATAGACGTCTGAGCCGTCAGATCGCCTTGCCCCAACATAAATCCGCCTGTGAATTGTTGAAGCGCTAATCCCGCTATAGGATGCCATGACTTTTGCCGCACGCCCTGTGGGAGCGAGTAGTACAGTTGAAACACGAATCTCCCTTAAAGTCCTAACAATAGCTCCAATAGACGTGGTTTTCCCCGTTCCGGCATATCCTTTAATAATTAAAGTACATCGAGGCTTTTCAGAAATCGAGAATTTAGAAAAGACATGGACAAGTCGCTCCTGCCCCTGAGTTGGAGTGTGTGGGAATTGAGATCGAAGTCTTGAGGCAAGCTCTTTTAGAGTGTGTCTTAACATTCACAGGCGAAGTTACAAGCGCTAGGCTTATGTATTGCGCAAAGTATGTTGTAGTTTCGTTGCTCGAAATATAATTTTTATGAATAAGAATAATATAGACTACGGTAAGTACGTAATTTCTGCTTTTTTACTACTCTCAGGTTTAGTTTCAGTGGTGAAATATTTACTAGGCGATGCTCTTGAAAGTCAGCCGTTAGGAATGTTGTTTGCTGGATTAGCTCTGATTTTTGTTGGAGTCATAGCTCTACCATCTGTACTCGATAAAATTGATACGAAAACCTATAAGTGGTTACTTATTTTTGGAGTTGTAGGATCGTTATGCTTGTCATTATCTGTTGTGATGTCAGTAAATGATGAGATTGTATTTCAAGAAACTAAGGTTAAGGTCCAAGCCCAAACAATCCAACGTCTAAAAGACATTCGTGAAAGTCAACTTGCTCATAAATCGATATACGGTACTTATGCAGTGGATTTTGATAGCCTTCAGTCTTTCATTCAGGCTGTTGTTGTACCAGTAACATATAACATGGGGTCTTTCCATGACACTCTTCCTGAAAGAAAAAGCTTTGAGAACGGTTATGTAATTAAGCGTGTTGACTTAGATAGTATTTCTGACATTATCGGAGTTTCACATACACAGCTTTTATCTGATATTCAAGAGGATAACAGTCCTTTTAAAATCAGAGATACCATTTACACAAGTTTTTTCGCAGAAAATTTCACTCCAGAAGTACGTGCTTCTTCGAAGCTTCCTCATTTTAAAATGAATGAAATGCCTTTTAATCCTTTAACAGGTGAGCGTTTTATTATGAAAACTGGTATTGTAGAGGTGGGAGGTCTTTGGCAGCCCACTTTATTGGTGCAAGATCCTACACCTTTCGGTAGAGTTAAAGTAAAGAAAGATACTCTAAGTTTCGGGTCAACTTCCGAAGCTCATACAGATGGAAACTGGCGAAACTGATAAAGTCCTTGAGACGAAAGTTGAACCCTTCGGTTTGTTGCTTCGATGGGACGGGTTCGAAGTTCAATGGGCTTGGATGTCTAAAATAAATGATTTGGTAAATTATTCTTTTGGCTCTAGAGAGGTGAATCAGCCCTCTATGCTCCCTGAGGTAATTAGAGCTTTGAAAAGTAGATCTGGAACTTTAGAAACAGTACTTTATTCACGCAGGTTTTCCCCTGTTACTATGCTGCCGGCGATAGTGTTAGATGGAAGTGATGAATCAGCTTCTATGTGGTTTAATTTTCACAACGCTGATGCTTTAGAGTCATCGTCATCAGAAAAAAAATCATTGTTGCGCAAGCAGCATTTAGAGTCTGTAGAAGGAGAGCCTGTCTTTCTTGAAAAAACTGATGAAAATTGGGAGTTTGCAGTCATCAATTCTTTTCCACAAGCGAGGGGAATTGTGAATAGAGCTGCGGATATGAAGCTGGCCGTAGCTGATTCCAGGCAGAATGTGGGTAAGTGGGTAATCCGCGTAGATGTGGGAAAGAGGGGAGCGGATTTTGTGGCGGCAAGCGAAGGCAAGGCGGTTTGGTCTGGATACTCAGAAGAAGGAAATGTAGAGGGAATGCTATACGACATTGTGAATGTGATGCACAGGGACGGGAAGGGGCCAGAAGATTTAATCATAAGAATTGCGGGGGCAGGAGCTGTGGAGTTAAAATCTTCTCTATCGAGGTTTTTTAAAGACATACACTTATTTGGTGATACAGATTTTGAAGGGCTTAAGTCATTAGCCGTATGAGGATTACAGGTGGGGCATGGCGAGGTAGGCAATTGCAGCCTATAAGTGGATTTATAGGTAGGCCTACAACTGATTTCGGAAGGGAAGGGTTGTTCAACTTACTTAGTACGAGATTGGATTTAG
Source organism: Flavobacteriales bacterium (assembly GCA_015660615.1). Taxonomy (GTDB): domain Bacteria; phylum Bacteroidota; class Bacteroidia; order Flavobacteriales_D; family Sanyastnellaceae; genus UBA974. Next base: position 1,603 of record DQKQ01000083.1, on the reverse strand, counting down.
AGGGGGCTGATGTATTAGATTTATTTGCTGGAACGGGAATGATAGGTATAGGATGTGCGAGTAGGGGAGCTGAGTCAATCACTTTAGTAGAAAAGCAGAATAGATCATGCAAGCAGATAAATGATCACTTTAAGTTGTTGGGATATGAGAGAGCTGTTGTTGTGACTGGAGATTGCTTTTCATTTATTCAAAAGGCATCATCGTCTTTTGACTTTGTTTTTGCTGACCCGCCCTTTGATATGAAGGATTTGGAGAAAATACCAGGATTGGTAAATAAGTCAGGAATAGTGAAGAAAGATGGCGTTTTCGTTCTCGAGCATGGAGAAAGAAATGTTTTCTCTGAAGAAGAGGGGTTTGTGGAAAGCAGAAAGTTTGGGCATGTTGTGTTTAGTTTCTTTAACTTCGAATCATGAGAAGAGCAGTTTTTCCAGGATCTTTCGATCCAATCACATTGGGACATGAAAACATCATCCGCAGAGCATTGCCTATGTTCGATGAGATTGTCGTTGCTGTAGGGGTTAACTCTACTAAGAAAACAAAATTTACCTTAGATCAAAGAATGGAGATGTTAAGGCTTGTATTTAAAGATGTACCTCAAGTGAGGATAGAAAGCTATAAGGGGTTGACAGTTGATTTCTGTGCGGAAATTGATGCGTATTGGATGCTTAGAGGGGTAAGAAATGGGGGCGATTTCGAATACGAACGCACCATTGCTCAGATGACCAAACGGCTTAACTCTTCTTTAGAAACTGTAATTCTCTTTACGGACCCAGAATACGCCCCTATTTCCTCTTCAGTTGTAAGGGATATACTCTCAAATGGTGGTAGTATAAAAGAATTTGTACCTCGTGCTGTTCTCGAATTTGTTTAGTAAAATAAATAAATTTTTACTGTTTGTAATCTCTCTGATTGCATTCATTAATCTGTCGTATTGCCAAACAGTTATACCCGTTAAAATGACCGGCTTCTCTGAGTCAAGTACAGAAATACCATCGTTTATTTATTTATATGAAATACTTGAAGGTGTTGAAGGCGTTAAGAAATTTGTAGATATCATATCTGTTTCTGATCAAGGCGACTTCTCTTTACCACAACCTAAAGAATATACGAGAGTGTATGAGATTGAAGCTCCGCCTTGGAGTTGGAAAGTAATAGTAAGATCTGATGGAGTTGAGAAAGACACTCTTTCTTTGATAAAACCGGGCGTTGGAGTAAGACGTTTGCGAGGTAATATAGCTCGAGCAGTTTGGGGGAATGATCATCCTTTATTTAAATACGATTCGTTGAGACTTTTAGCTTCTGTGTTAGATGAATTGGTTTTATATGATCGCATGATTTTATCTGGAGCAGTAGGTGGTGCAAGGTTATTAGCTGACACAGTATATATTGACTCGATTAACCTGATTTTTGAGAAAGCTTGTTTGCAATTGTTAGAATCAGAAAGTTTTATACAAGAACCATATTATTCTGATTTGGTTAGATCACGACTTTGGCAATGGAGGAAAGATTCTGGATGGGGGAGTGAAAAGTTGAATGAAGTTTGGTGTGAAGAAATGGAATTTGATACAAGCAGGAGTAAAGTAGAAAAAGCGAGGTCACCAGG
>DQKQ01000071.1 GCA_015660615.1 Flavobacteriales bacterium | reverse complement strand
TGGGTGGGAGCCGTAAACGTTTTCCCATTGACTTCTATACAGAAAAACATTCTGAAATTCGTCGTTCCGTTTGTTGCTTTCGGAGTCGTTATGGGCGCCACATACCTCGCAGGTTATGACATCTCTGCGCTCAAGTGGTACTTTCTTTGCATCTTAGTCCAAATAGCTGCGTTCTTCCTCACGAAAGATAAACCCGCCTATACACTCAGCGTTTTTGGGCTTATGGGACTCATCGCCATCATCGTAGCACTCAATACTTCAGGTCTTGTCGCAGTTTACGCTCTTCTTGCATGCGGACTCGCATGTTCTATAATGTGGCCATGTATCTTCTCTTTAGCGATAGCTGGACTTGGAAAGTACACTACTCAAGGATCTGCATTCCTCGTAATGATGATTCTCGGAGGCGCCATCATCCCTCCTATCCAAGGGAAACTTGCCGACATCGAATCTGTGGGAATTCAAAACTCCTTTGTTATCGGAGGACTGTGCTTTGCATATCTAGTTTACTACGCATGGTTTGCAAAACGTTCACTCAACAAACAAGGATTAAATTTCGAATAACAATAATTAGCTTTTCGTTATAGAGATCTTTCTCATTTCAATCCGCTTCATTGCCTTCTCTGCTGCGTTACACATAGATTTCTCTCCTGTGTAACTATTGAACAACATTTGTTTTATCGCATCTACTGCATCTATGCGCTCTTTTTCGGAGTTCATAAATCTTTCAGCGAGCCTAATTGCTATGTAGTGCATGCCTTTTGTTTGGGCTTCATCGAATAAGATCCCCACACCTAGATCAAACAAGAGAGGACTGAATTTTACCCATTCCAATTCGTTGATCTTAACCTCTACAAGGATTTTAAGGAGCTCTCTATGCACTGACCCATCTTCTGAAGCATGCAGGACATCAATTAACTGCTCAACTTTAGGTTCAATTAATTTCGTGTGTCTCAAGAAAATGTGGTGGAGCACCCAAGCCGCTTTTCTGTTTCTGGGTTTGGAATATTTACACGCCTCTATTAAAGCAGGCACCCAAGTTCTATCCTCAGGCGCATAGTCAGCCAGTGCTACCACCTTATCTATACCTATTGCCGTTACTAACTCCTCTAATCTGGGATGTGAACTCATCGAATCCTATTAAGTTATTTTAATCGCTGAACATTCAATTTACAACCAAATTATTTACATTTATAGAACTTTAAATTTAAGGTGAGGATTTAACTTTACTTCTAGAGAAAAGAAATCTATTTCATTGAGCAAAATAAAACCTATGCTGAAGATTCCAATTGCTCCCAATTCTATTCAAAAAGGTGTTCCCTTAAAATTATTGTTGGACGAAGAGGCTGTTACTCAATTGGCTCAAAACATCAATTTTGTTTATCCAGCATTTAACCCATCGTCCTTTATAAGTGAAACCTTAAAAGGGATGGAAGATTTAAGCTTGAAAGAAAGAAGTTCTCACATTGCCAACTCATTAAAGGCTTTTTTACCTCATGTTTACTCCGAAGCGATTGAAATATTATTGAAAACCCTGACACCTCCTTTAAAGAAAACAGAAGGCAACGGATTGGCTGGGTTGTTTTATATGCCACACTGTAGTTTTATAGAGGAATTTGGTGGGGACATCGCCTACAATAATAATATTGATCCGTTTGAAATCTCTATGAGCGCTCAGTATAAATTAACCACGAGATTTACCTGCGAATACTCTATCAGACCTTTTATTGTGAATGATGAAAGAAGAACGCTTCAACTATTGTACAAATGGATGGAAGATGAAAACCCACATGTCCGAAGACTGTGTTCTGAAGGAACAAGACCCCGATTACCATGGTCAAAGAAAATTGATTCATTCATCTCCAATCCTGAACCTTGTATTCCGATTTTAGAGCAATTAAAAAATGATCCTGATCTATACGTTCGTAGAAGTGTGGCAAACCATATAGGAGATATTGCTAAAGATAATCTTGATATTGCCCTATTTTTATGTGAAAAGTGGCTCGACAATGCTTCTCCTGAACTTAAATGGGTTATCCGACATGCACTACGCAATCCCGTTAAGAGAAAAGTAAAAAGAGCAATTGAGCTCAGGAATTCTGCGAAATAAATAGATAGTTGCTATATTTATTTTTCCTTTTACTATTAAGATTTATATGAAAAACTATATTCTAGTATTTTGCGTTTGTCTCCTTTATGCATGCAATGTCGAAACATCTAATACGAAGGACATAACGACTCATCTAAAGGAGGATTTCACACAATACGTGAATCCGTTTATCGGGACTAGTAAAATGGGACATGTATTCCCTGGCGCTACCGCTCCATTCGGAATGGTGCAATTAAGTCCCCAAACAAATTTTGAACCTATGTTCAATGAAGACGGTAGTTATAATTCTGATACATACAAGTATTGTGCAGGATATCAATACCAGGACACTACAATAATTGGATTTGCTCACACAAACTTTAGCGGAACTGGACATTCTGATTTAGGGGACTTTCTCGTCATGCCCACTATAGGTAAATTAGTGCTAGATCCTATTGTAACTAATGATAGCCGAAAAGGATTTTATTCTACGTTCACCCACGAAAATGAGGAGGCATCCCCTGGATATTATAAGGTAAACCTAGATAGCTATAATATTAAAGCTGAGCTTACAACCAGCGACCGTGTAGGATATCATAAATATACATTTCCAAAATCTGATGAGGCCCATATTATTCTTGATATGGTTTACAATGTATATCATCACGACAATAAAAATGTCTGGACTTTCATTCGAGTAGAAAACGACTCTCTTGTAACTGGATATCGACAAACAAAAGGTTGGGCTCGGACTAGAAAAGTGTTTTTTGCGATGCAGTTTTCCAAACCATTTAAAAGTTATGGCCACAAGAAATACAATGAAGAAACATACGATGGGTTTTATCGACGTTTCAATCAAGAAGAAAATTTTCCTGAAATAGCTGGAAAAGATGTAAGAGCATACTTTAATTTCAATACAGAAGAAGGTGAATCCATAGAAATAAAATTCGCTTTATCCTCTGTAAATACTGAAGGCGCATTAAAAAACCTCTGGGCAGAAATTCCTCATTGGGATTTCAACAAAACGAAAGCGGAAACCCAAGTAAAGTGGAACGAAGAACTCTCGAAAATCAATGTGACTACTTTATCCTTAGACGATAAAAGAACCTTCTATTCAGCATTATATCACACAAATCTATCTCCTATCATATATGAAGATGTAGATGGAAAATATCGTGGTTTAGACCAAAATATTCATTCCTCAAATGGGTTTACAAACTATTCTATTTTCTCCCTCTGGGATACCTACCGAGCGCTTCACCCTTTGTTTAATATTACTCAAACGGAGCGCAACAACGACATGATTAAATCTATGCTTGCGCATCATGATGAAAGTGTACACAACATGCTACCTATATGGAGCCATTATGCAAATGAAAATTGGTGCATGATAGGATATCACGCTACATCAGTTATTGCAGATGCTATGGCAAAAAGCGTAGGTGACTTTAATCACGAACGTGCTTTACAAGCGTCTGTAAACATCGCAAACGTTAGATACTTTGATGGTTTGGGAGACTATATCGACTATGGATATGTCCCCGATGACAAAAGCCATTCTTCTGTTTCTAAAACATTAGAGTATGCCTATAACGATTGGTGCATCGCTCAAATGGCAATACAAGTCGGTGATGATTCTCTTGCAGAAGAATTCATGAAGCGGTCAGAATATTATAACAATGTCTTTGATGCGAGAACTGGATATATGAGACCTCGTCTCTCTAATGGAGATTTCCGAGCAGATTTCGACCCTATGGATACACATGGCCAAGGGTTTATCGAGGGCAACGCCTGGAACTATGGACTATATGTACCTCAAAATATTGACAAAATGGTCGATATGATGGGAGGTAAAGAGAGCTTCACCCAACACCTTGACTCTCTTTTCACAATGGAGATCGACGAAAAGTATATTGAAAAGCATGAGGATATTACACGAGATGGAATCATCGGCAATTATGTTCATGGAAACGAACCCGGACACCATATACCTTATCTATACAATTGGACTGGTCACCCTGAAAAAACGCAAGAACGAGTACGTATGATTATGCAAATGATGTATGACCCCACCGTCGAAGGCCTTTGCGGAAATGATGATGCCGGGCAGATGAGCGCTTGGTATATTTTAAGCGCTATAGGTTTCTATAGTGTAACTCCTGGCTCTTCAAATTATGCTCTGGGGAGTCCTTTGGTTAAGGAGGCAATTATAACATTACCTAACGGGAAAACCACAAAGATTGTAGCTAGGAACCAAAGCACAGAAAATATCTACGTATCAAGTGTTACCGTTAACGGAGAAAAAGTGGAAAACAACACCTTAACTCACAAGGAACTCACAAGTGGCGGAGAGATCATCTTTGAAATGGCACCCACTGCGCCCATGTCAAATCATCTTGAATAAAACTCTACTTTACTACAAATCTTTTGAAATCGTGATGCACCCTTCCGCTACTCAATACGTTAATTTGAAAAACGTAAGCTCCAGAAGCAAGCTTTCCTGACCCTGGCTGTAAAGAGATTTGATGGCTACCTTCATTCATCATTCCGAGGGTTTTCTCATACACTTTGCTCCCACTGATCGCATAGATAGAGATCTCCACATCTGATGAAGTCAGTAGATTAAGGGAGATTTTTGAATCCGCGGAAATGGGATTTGGGGCAGGGTCTCCAAGTGAAAATACTTTTGCTGCTTCTCTTTCCAAATACCCAACTCCATTTACGCCTTCTCCTTCAATAGCAACTTCAAGATCGCTCACATAAGATTGTAAATCTTCATCCCAAACTAAAGTAGCCAGTTGATGTTCATATCCATCGTTAAAAGCACCATCCACTTCAGGTGTCATAGGGTCTGGACCTTGTGTATATATTTCTGGGCTAGCACTAGCTATTTCTACTGCTTCTAGGTGTGGCCAAGTAAATTGTGAAACAGCCGCAAACGTAGTACTTACATGTACTTGGAAATGCATGTGTAGTACACGGCCTGGATACCAGCCAGGCAATATTGAAATAAATTCTACCTCTCCATTATCATCAGTTATTTGGTATCCTCGCATGTACGTCTCTCCTTCCTCTGTACCATAACCTGAGTATTTACCATCAACATCACAACACCAAAGATTAACTCTTACGTTAGGCATGGGCTGACAATTATCTACCCCAAGAATACGCATGCGTTGAATAACCCGCGTGCCCGGTCTATCTTCAGTT
>DQKQ01000220.1 GCA_015660615.1 Flavobacteriales bacterium | reverse complement strand
CAAATAGGACTTATACAGGGTGTTATTAAACTCGCTGGAGATTTTGAGAGGCTTTTCGTAAATTCTATGGGGATGCCGTTTAACTCAGGCATATTTGCATATCTCATTATTCTAGTTGCAATTCTAACAGCAGGAATTATATATTCTAGGAAGAAAGGTTGGTGGGCCGTAAACACCTTCGTGCTCAGTATTGCAATGATACTAATAGGGTACAGCTCTTTTACAACGATCGTAGTTCGCTCTAGCGCCAACCCTCCAATGGACGAAAACGATCCGGAGAATTTTTTCCAACTACTGAAATATCTCAACAGGGAGCAGTATGGAGATAGACCACTTTCAACAGGTCAATATTGGGACTCGCCACTTGACATAGAAACCCCTCAGGGAGATGGTGGAGCTACTTGGGTGAAGAGCTTTAGTGTAAAGGAACAGAAGGGTACTCGTGATGTTAGGGTAAAGTCTTTCAAAAGTGAATCAACAGCCTTAAATTTTATTGAAGACTCTAAAAACTCTCGTTTACATCTTGTTGAAGAATATATTAATTCTGGGGAAAAGAAGGGAACTGTTTCGAATTATAACCCCGACTACACGATGGTTTTTCCAAGAATGTATTCCTCGGAAGGACGCCATATAAAAGAATACAAGAGGTGGAGTAATTACAAGGGGTTTAACGAAGCTGCGAGTTACACAAGTCCTCTTGTTGATGGAGCGATGTCTAGACAGGCTTTCTTACTTCACCTCGAAAAGGATGTGTTAAGCGGAACTCTCTCTAAAGCTGATTTAGAAAGGACTTTAAAACGTCTATTTAAAGAATATGGCCAACCTTGGGATGGTGAATTTGAAGTAAGAGATGCAAATTATGTTCTGGTCAGGGATCCGCAATCTGGTGGTATGAGTCTGGCTCCACTCGATGACCCCAGGGCTGTGGAAGATTTAAACTCTATTCTTATGCAGAGATTTGATCGAGGATTAACAAGGGGAAAACAATATGTAAAAGGACTCAACCAAGAGAAGCAATACTTCGAGAGTATGGCTGCAAGGGCGAAGGACTACAATGAACAACAAAGAGCCCTTAGAGCCCTCGATGGGATCCAAGTGAAGCTACAACCCACTCAAGGAGAAAATCTGCGCTATTTCGTGGACTACCAAATGGGCTGGATGTACTTCCGTTACTTTATGTGGAACTTTGCAGGAAAGCAAAACGATACGCAAGGTCACGGAGATTTCACCAGTGGAAATTGGCTGTCAGGTATAGACGCTATAGATGAGCTTCGCATCGGAAACCGCGAAACACTCACGCAGGAAATGAAGGACAACAAAGGGCTTAACCACTTCTTCTACCTGCCTCTTCTTCTAGGTTTCCTAGGTTTAATATTCCAAATACAGCGCGATCCGCGCGGAGCCGGAACGGTGGCTCTACTCTTCTTTATGACAGGTATGGCTATCGTAGTCTATCTCAACCAAGCACCTATGCAGCCCCGCGAACGCGACTACGCATACGTTGGGTCTTTCTACGCCTTTGCGATGTGGATAGGGCTTAGCGTTTACGCTCTTTTCGATGCAGCAAGACGTGCGGATTGGTTAGTACACGCAAAAGGCCTTAGCCTTCCACTCGGTGCAGGAGTAGTATTCTATATACTCGAAACGATGAGCGGAATCCCTCACTATTTGTCTTTAAGCATCCTATTTATGACTCTTGCTGCAGGTGTGCTTTATGGGATTGCCCATGCAGTGAGACTCGCGGGACTGAATGAAAATACCAGGGCGATAGCTCTAGTGGCGGTAACGATGTTCGTGCCCTTACTGATGGCATCTGAGGGTTGGGATGATCACAGCAGGGCTCATAGAACCACAGGAGTAGATTTTGCTAAGAATTACTTGAATTCGCTCGCTCCGAATGCGATTCTTTTCACAAACGGAGATAACGATACATTCCCGCTTTGGTATGCGCAGGAGGTGGAAGGCATTAGGACGGATGTAAGGGTTTGCAACTTAAGTCTTCTAAATACGGATTGGTATATAGACCAAATGAAACGCCGCGCCTACGAAAGCGCACCCCTACCCATAGAGATGACGGAGGAGCAATACAGACAAGGCACTAGGGATATTATATTACTTGAACCTTCTCGCGAAAAAGAATACTTAGATATTTCTAAGGCGTTCGAAACAGCTTTAAACGACGAAGACCAAAAATCCTACGGCGCCAAGAGCTATCCTTATTTCCCATCTAATAAGTTCAGTATACCAGTTGACTCTGCCCACGTTGTTAATCTAGGAATAGTGTTAGAAGACGAACTAAATATGATTGCTGATGCTGTTGAGTGGATAGTTGTTGATGGCGATGGTAAGCCTATGCAGTACGTATTGAAAAATCAGGTGGCTCTCCTTTCTATACTTGCAAATAACAATTGGGAACGCCCGATTTACTTCGCTGTAACTACAGGGGGAGATGCATATATCGGACTTCAGGATTACTTCAGGTTGGAGGGCTTAGCCTACAGATTGGTTCCGATTAAATATCCAGATAATCCTAACCCCAATGTAACGGGTGGTGTTTCTACAGACCTGATGTATGAAAATGTTATGGGCAACTGGGCGTGGGGAGGAATGGATGACCTTGAGCATGGCATTTATATGGATGAAAACAACCGCCGCATGGTGACGAATATCAGACTTCAGATGGCAAATCTTGCCGAAGCTTTGATTGAAGAAAACGATCCTGACAGAGCCCTTCTAGTTCTGAACGAACTCCTCAGAGGGACCCCTAAAGAAAACGTTCCATACACAAGAGTTCTGATGCCTGTTGCAGAAGCATATATTCAGCTCGCTACTTTGGACACTCAATTAGCGCCTAATTCTGCGAGCCTTTCAGCCGATAAAAAAGCTGCGGCTTTAGAGATGGCACACGAGCTTGTACTTGATTTGTTTGAGCAACAAGAAGAGGTAATTGCGTATGCGACTTCTCTCAAACCAGAATTCTACACTGCGATGACGTCCGAAGTAGATCTTGCGCTTCAAGTAAACGATAGAATCTTACGTGTTTTCAAGTACTACATGCCTGAAGATTCTCTAGTAAAAGAACTTGATAAACGCATTCAGACCATGGAAGAGGATGTAAATCGTTACGAGCGTAATATTGTCCAACTGGGATTTATGGAATTCTAAACACCCGTGTTATATGAGAGTAGCAATCTTAGCTTCTGGAAGCGGTTCTAATGCAGCGGCTTTGATGAATCACTTTTCTAACACAGAAGGAATAGACGTTGTTCTTGTGGGGTCTAACAGGAGCAGCTCCGGTGTCCTCGAGAAAGCAAACCAAGCAGGAGTAGCTTCGTTACACTTTTCTCGTGAAGAACTAGACAGTGGAGAGCTTTTAAAGAAGCTAGAGACATTAAAGGTAGATTGGGTTTTGCTTGCTGGATTTCTTTTGAAAATCCCAAAAGAATTTTGCCGAGCTTTCGAAAATAAAATCTTAAATATCCATCCATCTTTGCTCCCTAAATTCGGAGGAGAAGGAATGTACGGCATGAATGTACATAGGGCAGTTTTCGAGGCTGAGGAGAAAGAAAGCGGCATGACTATTCACTACGTTAATGAGCGTTACGATGAGGGCGCAATCGTCTTCCAAGGGCGCATAGATGTTTCAGAATTAAAGTCGGCTGAGGAAATTGCCTCAGAGGTGCTTAAATTGGAACACGAATACTATCCGAGGGTTGCTCGGGAGGTAATACTAGATTCGGAAAGAAATATAAAATGACACTCGATTATACAGAACTACTTAAGAGTACGATGGTTCTTTTCGCTGTAATTGATATAGTGGGAAGTATACCGATTTTAATGAATGTAAAACTAAAGTCTGGTAATATCCACCCAGGAAGAGCGACTCTCGTAGCCATGGGGATTATGCTCGCTTTTTTATTTATCGGGGAAGGTATTATTACGTTCTTAGGGGTTGATATCAACAGCTTCGCTGTCGCGGGATCGTTTGTTCTATTTTTTATGGCGCTCGAGATGGTTTTAGGGATAGAGTTATTTAAGAATGACGCAGCTTCAATGAAAACGGCGACAGTTGTTCCAGTGGCTTTTCCTCTGATAGCCGGAGCGGGAAGTATGACTTCGATCATTTCTCTTAGGGCTGAATTCGATCAACTGAATATTATGATCGCCATTATCATCAATATGGTTATTGTGTTCTTTGTCTTAAAATATCTAGGCATACTTGAGAAATTTCTTGGGGAAGGTGGAATTGCAATACTACGTAAGGTATTTGGGGTTATTCTCTTAGCTATCGCTGTTAAACTGTTCGCCTCGAACGTAAAACACCTCGTTTATTAATGTCTCAGGTATTCATTTATACTGACGGAGGAGCAAGCGGAAATCCTGGCCCAGGCGGATACGGGGTGGTTATGATTGCTTCAGCGGGGAAGCACTATAAAGAACTCAGTGGCGCCTTTCGTTTAACCACGAATAACCGCATGGAACTTATGGCTGTAATCGTTGCTTTAGAGACCTTGAAAAACGAAGGCACACAAGTGACCATTTATTCCGATTCGAAATACGTAGTTGATGCGGTAGTGAAGAAGTGGGTCTTTAATTGGGTGAAAAAGAACTTTAAAGGAAAGAAAAACTCAGATCTATGGAAGAGATTCCTGAAAATTTATGCCCAACATGAAGTTAAGTTTGTTTGGGTTAAAGGCCACGCGGGAAATGAATACAACGAAGTAGCTGACAAATTAGCTGTTTCCGCCTACGCCGACGGCGTTTTAGAATTGAAAACAGATACGGGGTATGAAGCATCGAAATCAGAAGATAACAACTTAAATTTGTCGTTCGAATAATTACATAACTATGCGTACAGATCTTTACTCAGGACACGATTATTTCAATATGGACGACCTCCTCACTGAGGAGCACAAGCTTATACGCGATGCGGCTCGAGAATGGGTGAAGAAAGAGGTGAGCCCTATTATTGAGGATGCGGCAGAAAACCAGGTTTTTCCACAGCATCTCCTCCCTGGTCTAGGAGATATCGGCGCTTTCGGGACTTACATCCCGGAGCAGTATGGTGGATCAGGTTTAGATCAAATCTCGTATGGACTCATCATGCAAGAGCTTGAGCGCTGCGATTCAGGTCTTCGTTCTACGGCTTCAGTCCAAACCTCACTTGTGATGTACCCCATCTGGAAGTACGGATCAGAGGAGCAAAAGATGAAATATCTCCCTAAGCTCGCTACGGGTGAGTGGATAGGATGTTTTGGGCTTACTGAGCCAGACCATGGATCGAATCCTGGCGGAATGGTGACGAGTTACGTGGAAGACGGAGACGACGTCATCCTTAACGGAGCGAAGATGTGGATCTCGAATTCGCCGTTTGCAGAAATAGCTGTTGTTTGGGCCAAAAACGAGGAGGGT
>DQKQ01000139.1 GCA_015660615.1 Flavobacteriales bacterium | reverse complement strand
GTTTGGGCTAAAGAGATGAAATGCCCTTTTTTATTAAAAAGTACCGCCCGAGAACTCGTAGTACCTTGATCTATGGAAATTATAAATTCAGACATGGCGATAGTTTTATTATCTTTTGCAAAATAACAAGCACACTTCGAAATGCAAGCATACGAACTCAAAACCTCTGATGGAATAAGTTTACACGCTCAAAAGTGGAGCAACGTTGAGGATTCTGAACGCACCCTATTAATCGTCCACGGATTGGGCGAGCACCAGAACAGGTACGCTCATGTAGCTGAGCATTTCGTCAAAGATGGTTTTCAGGTTTATTCTTATGACCAAAGAGGTCACGGCAAATCCGACGGTCCCAGAGGTCACACACCCAGTCTATCTCAAAACCTAGACGACCTCAAACTCGTTATAGACAGCATCCCTCACAAAAACCTATATCTCTATGGACATAGCTTCGGGGGTAACGTAACAGCAAACTATTTGCTTAGAAGAGATTGCGACACATTGAGAGCGGCGATTCTAAGTGGCGCTTGGCTTAAACTCTACAAGGAGCCCTCAAAATTTGACGTCACGATGGCGACCTTCATGAACATAATCTACCCCAAGTTCACACAAAGCAACAATCTCGACCCTAACGACCTCTCATACATAGAGCAAGTAGGAATCGACTACGTAAACGACCCGCTCCGTCACAACAAAATAACTGCTGGACTGTTCAAGCATTTTCACGCCAGCGGTTTGTGGGCGATTGAGAATGCTGGTCAGTTGAAAATCCCCACCCTTGTAATTCACGGAGCGGACGACCACATTATAGATTCACAAGGGAGCCGTGAATTTGCTGATGCAGCTGGAGGACTTGCAACATTGCGCATCTATGAAAACACAAAGCACGAGCTACATAACGACAACAAAGCTCAAGAGGTGTTATCTGACATTAGTGATTGGTTTAAAAACATCTAATGGGAGACATCACAAACTTTGCAATCCCCTTTTTCTTAGCCACTCTAATGATAGAAGTGGCGCTTAGCCTTTATGGAAATCGTGAGTACTACACGAAAAAAGACACTTTTGCTAGTTTAATTATGGGAATAGGGAGCATAGGCAGTTCTCTTATCACTAAGGGCTTAAAATTTGGTGTTTTTACATTCTTGTATGAGTATCGCTTGATCGAGATTCCAATGGTTTGGTGGGGTTTCATTGCACTTCTTCTCGCGGATGATTTCTCGTATTACTGGTTCCATCGGACGAGTCATAAGATGAGATATTTTTGGGCCTCACATGTGGTACATCACTCGTCTCAGCACTACAATCTTTCTACCGCTTTACGCCAAACCTGGACCGGTGAAATATCTGGTTCTTTCATTTTTTACGCATGGATGCCTCTCGTGGGTTTCGATCCATTGTGGATTCTTACAGCCCAATCAACAAGCCTGATTTATCAATATTGGATTCATACTGAAGTCATTAGGAAAATGCCTCGCTGGTTCGAATTAATATTCAATACTCCCTCTCATCACAGAGTGCATCACGGCAGTGATCTTCAATACCTTGACATGAATTACGCGGGCATACTTATCGTATGGGACAAGATGTTCGGAACATTCATAGATGAAACGAAGGCCCCAACTTATGGATTAATCACTAATATATCAACTTACAACCCAGCTCGAATCGCATTTTCAGAATGGGGTAATCTAGCCAGGGACGTCTATAGAACTTCTGGAATATTGAATAAACTGAGATACATTTTCGCACCTCCTGGATGGAGTCCAGACGGATCAACATTAACTACCGACGAGATGCGTGAGGAGGCCAATTAGCGTTCCCATTTTATTTTTCGATACTTATCGAGCTTGAGCAGCTGTGCCATATAAGAAAGCACAAGTCGCAAAGTTTCTCCCACAAACATAGGACGAGCAATTACCAATAGTAGAAATAGAGAGCCTGAAATTGCAAAATGCCAGAAGCGGATTTCCGAAGTTGTGAAAAGTGCAGAAACACAAGCAGCGGCAAACAAAACAGGTGCCACATACTTCAAATACTTCTGACCATAAAGGAAAATAAGTTGCTTGAGACCTATGCTGAAAAGCAGGCCTCGGTGATGGCGTATTATTTGGACTAAGCCAGCTGTAATACGTCCTTGACGGCGACCACTATAGAATAAATTCCAGTTCACATCACGTACTATGGCTCGAGGTTCGAGGACAACTCGTTTGTCATTTTTCATCACGTTAAGAGCGACTAAAAGATCATCTAAAATAATATCTTTAGGGAATGGTTTTAAGACCAAGCTGTGTCGTATAAGGTACAGAGCTCCACACATCCCGGTAGTTGAGCCCTTCAGACTTTCAAGTTGCTTGAGGCGATTCATAAACTTGCGGCTCGGCGACGCTTTGCCCTCCAATTCTAGTTGAGCAGTTACAGCTCCTACTTCAGGATCTGACAAGTTTGAGAGAAGGTACTTTATCGAATTTTTTTCAAAGGTTTGTCTAACATCTGAAAACAGCAATAGCGGGTATTGTGCAATTTCTACACCTACATTAAGCGCATTCGGTTTACCCTGACGTACAGCCACAAGGCTGTAGACTATAGTGTTTTCTGTGGCTAATCTCTCAAGCACTTTGTTAGAACCATCATCTGAACCGTCAGAAACAACAATAATTTCATAGGTCTCCACTCCGGCGTCTTTAAACTGAGTCTGAATTGCCCGCACTTTAAGCTCAATGTGATCAACTTCGTTGTGACAGGCTATAATGGTTGAAATCCCTTCTAAAGCTAGGGGTGAGATTTCGTCAATTTTTGATGAAGGTTTAACTTTAGGAAATATAAATAGACCCACGAAATAATCTGAAGCAGGAAGAACTAAAAGCCCCATAATAGTTATATATAAACCCAATGATACCACTTTACAAAGTTACTGCATGGATTTCGAGGATTACTCTACGTGAAGAATTTCTATTTCACGGTCTTGAAAATTCAATAAATCGCCCTTCGTTGCGTTTTGCAGAACCTTTCCAACTGAGCAACTTATTCTACATTGTTTCCGAAATTAAAAGGAAATCTAGGGAGGTTAGCATCGGTAGACAATAATACTACAGCATCGAAGCCAGATATTACCTGCTCGAATTCCGCTTTGGTTGAGAAACCGTGTACGGTCTGGGGGGAAGCTCCTTTCTGTACAATGTTGGGTCCATGAACACCTTTGTTGTAAAACCAAAACTCGCTATCTCTATAACCATCCCTCAAAAGCCCTTTATTCACCAGCCCCCAAGCGTAGCTATCTGCAATAACAAGTATGCGAGGGCGCTTAAAAGCAGGAACATCCTCCCAATGGGTATTGTAATATGTAGCCTCTAAATCAGGGATGTTACGCCAAAGATTAAGTCCCTGCTCTATATCATCGTCGCTACCCTCCATTATAGTAGACCTATACGAAGAGTCAATCATGAGGCGAGCTGGACGTAAACTATCAGGCAAAATATCAAGGAGAGCATCCGAGATTATATTGATTGCATCTACCTGAGCCCACTCGCTCCAATGAATTCCATTCTTAGGGAACACCTCTTTATCTAAACGAAAGAAGCTATTGAGATCTTGAATGCGAAGACCTTTAAGAACCAACTGATCAAGCCACATTTCATACATTCTATTCACGCTCTGCTCCTTCCTCTGTAAGTACTCTTTAGGCAGAAACTCTCTGAAGTAACTACCCTTACCAGGTGCAAGAACAAAGAGGAAGGGTACTCCAGTAGCCATGGAAAGTTCAGACAATCGCGAAACTCTCTCGGAAACTGTGTCTTCAGAAATAGCATCTAGCCCTAAAGCTGCTAACACATAGTTCTCTTCAAAAAGATAACCTTCACTACCAGCAATTACAGACTTTGCGTGACGCTCACAGAACATACTGTAGTCTATTTCATTTCGAGTACGAATTGCCATGCCGCGAAGAAGAAAATTAGTTCTAGAGAAATCGTCTACTGAGGTTTGGAATTCACCACTCCACAGATTGTCAAAAGAAAATTCTGGCTCCTCAATAATTGTTGATTCACCGTGCAGAGGATGCGGCTCTTTAAAACCAAGCACGTCAGAAAGCCACGGAGCGTTAAGCAACAGCAAAACAATGATGATCGATATTTTCTGTAATCTAGCCATTAGAACCTGAAATAGATAAATGGGTTAAAGTCAGATCCTGCTAAATAACTCACGCTAACAAGCCAAAGCAAGACTCCCACAACAGCCATGGTCACTGGATGTGAATCCGGGAACTTGAACCTATCGTAGAGGGCTGTTGAGGTGAATAGTACCGAAGCACTTAAAATAAATATACTTTTAACAGATAAAAGTCCTAACTCTAAAGACCAAACAGACAAAGAAAACAGTGTTACGTGAGTCATCCTTCCTAAGAAATCTAAGGCCATCGAAAAGTCTTCTATTGCAAAGAAAACCCAACCCACTACTACAAAGAAAAAAGTGACAAGTCGAGAGATCCATATTGGAAATTTATTAAATAATTTACGTAAGAAAATCCTATCTAAAATTAGAAACGTTCCGTGATACAAACCCCAAATAAGAAAGTTCCAAGAAGACCCATGCCACAGTCCCCTT
>DQKQ01000048.1 GCA_015660615.1 Flavobacteriales bacterium | reverse complement strand
TAGGAGTGGAATTAGAATCGGGTGGTGAGACAGAGAAACATTCTTGTGACTCGGTGATTTTAGCTACTGGACACAGTGCGAGGGACATTTTCGAGATGCTCGTAAATAGTGGGATTAAAGTAGAAGCAAAACCCTTTGCGTTAGGCGTCAGGGTTGAGCATCCCCAATCGTTTGTGGATACTGTTCAGTATCATGGGGAATCTAGGTTGAACTTACTTGATGAAGAGAGATTGCCTGCTGCTTCGTATAATTTAGCAACTCAGATAGAGGGTCGCGGCGTTCATAGTTTCTGTATGTGTCCTGGAGGAATAATAGCACCTTGTTCTACGAATCCTGGGGAGGTAGTAACGAATGGTTGGTCTCCTTCGAAAAGGAATAGCGCATTTGCCAATTCTGGAATGGTGGTTACAATAGATAATGCTGTTTGGGAAGCAGCTGGATTTAGCGGACCCCTGGCTGCGATGCAGTACCAGTCTACGGTAGAGAGAGCTTGTTGGGAAGCTGCCGGAAGTACTCAGGCTGCACCAGCCCAACGACTTACCGATTTCGTGGAAGGTAGGCCTTCAAGAGACCTTCCAGAGTGTTCATATTTGCCTGGAGTAACACCAGTTGATCTAAATAGGTTGCTACCTAAGATGGTAGTAAAGTCGTTAAGGAAGGGTTTTATAGAGTTCGATAGGAAGCTTCGCGGGTTTATTCATGAAGATGCTATTGTGGTCGCTCCAGAGTCAAGAACGAGTAGCCCGGTTAGAATTCCAAGAGATAAAATCACTCTCGAGCATCCTGAGTTAAAGGGGTTATACCCATGTGGAGAGGGTGGAGGTTATGCCGGAGGTATTTTATCTGCGGCTATGGACGGACGAAAGGTTGCTATTTCTGTAGCTGAAAAAATTACAACCCTTATTTAGGCCGCTACTGCTAGTCCCGATTATTTGTCTTTCTTATTAGACTTCTTATCCTGCTTTTTATCGTGAAGCATATGATAAAGTATCGAAGCATTAACACTATCAACAGCGTCTTTCTCATACATCTCACTTTTCTTCTCAGACGCTTTTATCATTTTCTTATAATCGGCTTTAGAATACTGAGCAACAATAACTTCGTGGTCGATAACGTAGGTGTCTGGATCTCCAAGTGCTGGAAAAATATTGTTCCACTCTTCTTCAGTAACGACTGATCCTTTTGTGTCTACAAACAATACAGGTATTTCCTGATTGGTAGAATTCTTCATTTCTTCTGCATATTTGTAATTCAATTCAGTTCGACTTTTCATTGCTGTTGTAATAATCTTAAAAGCTAAGCCCACCTGTAAGGCTGTAATAATGGCATCTGTGCTAGCTGCCTTAGCCTCATAAGCTCTTTGCGGATCATCAAACGTGCTTGGCTTACCCATGTGGGTTGAAACTGAAACTGAGGTGTTAAATCTGTCAGAAAGTTGAAGATCTAGTCCCGCACTAATAGGAATTGTTATTCCGGTTTGTTTATTTAAATCCAAATCCGACTTTGAGCTTTTATCTGCCAAATCGGAAGTCAAAGCTATTCCTGGGGTCAATGCACTATAGCATACTCCAGCTCCAATCCATGGTCGCACCGCAGATGTGTTAAAATTCCAAGGGGAAAACCTCAACGAAGAGCTTGTCATCCTTAGGGATCCCATTTCAGATTGTCCACCTATCCTATCGATGCCTACACTGAGGAAACCAGTTACATCCTGACTTAAAGAAATTCCGTTCATAAGATGATTAGAATTCTCAAAATTTATAGATCCGGAGGTTGCACTCAAGGTTTGGGATTGACCTGTAAATGGAATGCAATTAATAAAAACGAGCAACATCAAAAGGCTGCTGAGGGTTGAATTGATTTTTTTCATGACATAATTGTTTACGAGAGTGCGCCAGATAAGGTTACATTCTTGTATTTTTACATTATGATATTCCCTAAGTTTTCTGTTCTAGCAGCTAGAAAAATTGTTGTCTTAAGTATATTTTTTGCAGTAGCTATAGGCGCTTCATTAGCCCAAGCAGACGCCATTCTCCAAGTTTCCGGAACCATCAAAGATGAGGGTTCTGGTCGCAAGCTTCCTGGCTGTGAAATTGTAATTTTCCAAGATGGAGTAGAATTCGAACGGTTAGATGGTGATAAGAACGCGGGGTATTCTATAGAGTTACCTATCAGGCACAGCTACACATTTCAATATGAGCGCGATGGATTCGTTTCTAAGAAAGTAGTACTAGATGTTAGTGAAATCCCTGAAGGGGAGGCTGTTGGTGGCTTTGGATTTGACCTTGATATGACTTTGTTTAAGAATATAGAAGGCTTCGATATTTCTATACTTGACACACCTATTGGAATGGGTATGTATGATGTAAACTCGGGGAAATTTAAGTTCGATTTAGATCACACAGATCGCATGAAATTGCGCATCGAAAATGAACGCAATAGAATCCTAGCTATCGAGGAAAATCGCTCGAAAAACAAACGTGCTTTCGATGTTGCTATGAAGGCAGGTGAAAATGCCATGAAGAAGAAAAAATGGCAAGAAGCTCTCGCTCATTTTGACGAAGCCTTAACACTAATTCCAGACGAAGAGGAAGCAATAACTGAGAGGGATAAGGCTCGGGCTAAGCTTGATGCTTTAGCGGAAGACAATGATGCACAAGAAGCTGCTCGTGCTGCCGAGGAGGCCGCTGCTGCAGAAGCATTAGCTAAGGAGAATGCTGAAAAGTTGGCTGATGAAGAAGATGTTAGAAAGCGACAAGAAGAAGCCGATGCCAGGCGAGCTGCCGCCGCCGCTTCTACGAATGACGTAAATACCGACCCAGTTCCCGACCCAGTTGACGATTCTGCCGACGCTGCCGACGCTGC
>DQKQ01000007.1 GCA_015660615.1 Flavobacteriales bacterium | reverse complement strand
ATTCTCTTTCCTGGCTTTGCTCTTATTAGACCATTAAAAAGCTCTTCCCAACGCTTGATTAAATCTGACAAATCACTATGTAAATCCGCTGATCCTTTCTCCTGAGCTACTGTTCGTACAATAATCCCAAATCCAGGCGGGCGAATACTCTTTATAAGACTAGAAAGTCGATTCCTTTCCTTCTCACTTTTGATACGAGAAGATAGGTTTACTTTATCCGAGAAGGGCACTAGAACTAAAAATCTGCCCGGCAAAGTAACCTCAGCAGTTAACCTAGGTCCTTTAGTGCTAATTGGTTCTTTTGAAACTTGAACCATAACGAGCTGAGAAGAACTTACGTAGTCCTTCATCTGCCCCTTCTTATCAATTTTAGATTCGAGCTTAAATTTCTCGATGCTACTCACAGGTAGCTTGCCAGACATGACAAGCTTTGTCCATTTCTGTTGAGTTTTAAATTGAGCTCCTAAGTCACTGTGATGCAAAAATGCATCTCTATCATAACCTACATCAATAAACCCAGCATTAAGATTCGGAAGTACCTTCCTTACTCGACCCAAATAGATGTCTCCTACTCTATAGGAAATCTCACCTGGATCACGGTGAAGCTCAACTAGCTTACCTTCTTCAAGAACGGCTAACTCAACCCCTTTTGAGGTTGAATTAATTATCAATTCTGATTTCAACGTATATAAATTGAAGCCTATATCAACTAGGCAAACAAAAATTACACGTCTCTTAGCTGCTTCTTAAACCAAGCAGCTCAGAGAAATGATTACTTCTTCTTCTTGTGACGATTCTTACGTAATCTCTTTTTACGCTTGTGCGTAGACATTTTATGACGCTTGCGCTTTTTTCCGCTTGGCATGACAAATAATTTATTCGTTAGGTCCAGACACCACACTGATGTTGGATTCCAATCTGTTAATACTTTCCTCTAAGTCTTTCGTCAATAGCGAATCTGACTTTAGATATGGATATTTTCTATATAATTCAGCAGCAGCATTAAAATCTTCCATCTTAACATATAGATTAAGTAGATTTATAAATGCTTCTTTATGCTCTGGATCAATTTCTAAAACTTTTAAAAATCGGGCTTTTGCTTTTTCTAGTTGTTGACTTTGAACACCAAACTTACCTAACCAAAAGTTAGCCTTAACGCTAGGTGAATCAGAATCAGCATATAAAAGTAAAGTCCCAATCCCTTGCATAGGTGGGCCTGCACCTTCAATAATTTTTATAGCTTCATCAATCAGATTGTTTTCCAATATTATTTCCTCACTAACAACAATTTGTTGGGCATCTACATCCGAAGACGCATAAGACCCGCAACTAGCAAATGAAAGAGTTGAAGAAAATATTATTATCTGAAAGATTTTCATAAATCTTATTTCTTAAACAGGGACGTTAGATTTTACATTCTCAACAAAATCCTTTGCAGGCTTAAATGCGGGGATGTTATGAGCAGGTATACGGATAGACTTTCTAGCTAAGATGTTCCTTCCAGTCTTTGCAGCTCTCTTCTTTACAATGAAAGATCCAAATCCACGGAGATATACATTTTCTCCACTCTCAATATTATCACGTACTGTTCGCATAAATGCCTCAACTGTCAGTTGAACATCGTGCTTTTCCATTCCTGTCTTGTCAGCTATCTGACTTACGATATCGGCTTTTGTCATCTTTTAAATTGTAGTTCCTTGATAAATAACACTCTATGACAACATATCATAAAGTCCCCCACGAAAGGGGACGCAAAAATACACCTATTCCTTTGAATATGAAACACCTGAACGACTTTCTATTAAAAGTTGTTGAAAAATGTGCGAACTCGACAAGAATACTTAACTTCGCTTACATGGCAGGAATCAATAAAGTTATTATCGTGGGCAACCTCGGGAAAGACCCTGAAACACGCTATACGACTAACAATACAGCTGTCAGCTCGCTCTCTGTTGCAACCTCTGAGACTTATAATGATAAAAGAACTGGGGAAAAGACAACCCGCACTGAGTGGCACAAAATAACTCTATGGAGAGGTCTAGCTGAGACTGCTGAAAGATATCTAAGAAAAGGTTCCCAAGTCTACATAGAAGGCAAACTAAGAACAAAAGAGTGGGAAGACAAGCAAGGCATAACTCACTACTCAACTGAAATTGTGGGGGACAATATGCAGATGTTAGATAAAAAAAGCGATAATTCCTTACCGAAGTGATTATCTCTTTTATTTCTTACCCATACCTCGAGACAGGGTTGATTGCCGTTCTTCTTTTTTTAAGTGCGCTGATTTCAGGATCAGAAGTCGCGTTCTTCTCTCTAAAACCCACTGACATAAGCTCGTTAGAGGAAGACTCTAAATCATCCTCATCTAATGTATTAAAGCTTCTTAGAGAGCCCAACTATAAGGATGGTCCAAGACATCTACTTGCCACCATACTTGTTTTAAACAACTTAATCAACGTTGCTATTGTACTAATTGCGACGGTAACTGCTCAACAAATTTTTCCGGTTGACCCTAATAATCCTTGGATTGTTATAGGAATTCACATAGCTGGAGTAACCCTACTACTTGTATTATTTGGTGAAGTAATCCCTAAATTATTTGCTACGTCACACAACGTCTTAGTAGCAAAATTTATGTCCCGCACACTTTTAGTTTGTAAAAAAATTCTTAAACCGATTTGGAAACCTTTAGTTTTAATCGGAAAAAGAGTAGATAAAAATTTAGTTCGCCCTCCACAAGATATATCTGCTAAAGATCTGGAAAATGTGCTCAAATTAACTGACAGTACTGAAAGGTCAACAGAGGAGGCTGAGATTCTAGAACGCATAGTCAAGTTTGGCGATAAAGACGCTAAACAAGTAATGACACCCAGAACAGATGTTACATCATTCACACTTAAAGAGTCATGGCCTGTATTAAGGGCATCGGTAGTCGCAAGCGGATATTCAAGAATACCTATTCACAAAGGGTCTATCGATGAAGTCGTTGGAGTTCTTCATGTAAAAGATCTTATACCTCTACTTAATTTAGATGCCGCGCCTTGGAACAACCTCTTGCGTGAACCCTTTTTCATTCCTGAGAACATGATGATAGATGATTTACTTCTAGAATTCCAAACTCGAAAAGTTCATATGGCTCTTGTTGTTGATGAATACGGTGGTACTAGCGGACTCATCACATTAGAAGATGTGTTAGAGGAAATTGTTGGCGATATAACTGATGAGTTTGATGCCGAAGAAATAGCTTATTCTCGTTTAGATGATATAACATATTTAATGGAGGGTAAAACTGCGCTAATAGATTTTTATCGAATTTTAAAACTCGACGAAGAGGTCTGGGAAGAAGCTAAGGGAGAAAGTGATACACTCGGGGGATTTATTATTGAACAAGCTGGGAAAATACCACGTATTAGAGAATATATCGTCTTTGACGGACTTACTTTAATGATTGATGCCGGTAATAACAAATTGATAGATCGGGTTAAAATTATTCTTAAACCGTTAGATCAGGAAGACACTGAAACTTATTTAAAAAATGATAAACTCAAAGATGAATGAAGCAAATAGGATTTCATCTCATTTATGCCTTGTTGATTTCTGCTTTAATTGGATGTCACTCTCCACCTATTCCTAGGCAAAAAGGATATTTTAAAATCACATTACCTAATCAAGATTTTATTATGGACACAACGAAATGTGGTTCAAGTTTTGAAATACCTATTTATAGTCATCTTGAGACAGTAAACTCAGACAAGTCGGGTGAATATTGTTGGTTTAATCTTAGGTTTTCAGACTTTAATGCAAGGCTTCATTGCACGGATGTTCCTATAAACAACAACCTTGAATCACTTATGATTGATGCACAGGAATTGGTTTTCAGTCACGACATGAAGGCAAGCGGAATTAGTCGAATTAGAGTTGAGGGAGCTGGCAAGAGTGAAAATCACACCACCGGAGTGCTTTACCACCTAGAAGGACCTGTCGCAACACCTATACAGTTTTTTGTAACTGACAGTACTGATAATTTTCTAAGAGGCTCTCTCTATTTTGACCGTGCAATTAACTCTGACAGTACAGCTCCTGTAACAGATAGACTCTTAAGAGATATTGAACAATTAATGTCAACAATATCATGGGAGTGAAGCGGGTTTGGATTATCGAAAAAGGAAACTCTAGATGGAAAATCGGAGAATTTAAAGATGACGTACTGATAAACGTTACAACAACTAATGTAGGAGTAGAATTGACAGATTTAAACCTTCCTAAAGCTGACACAACGAGTATTGAAATACTTATCACAGGTAGTGGTAATTGGTCTAACGATACTCTCGAATTATTAAAATCTAAAGGAAATGTCACCCAACTAAGACATGGAGATTCTCATCCTTTAAGAACAAACGTAACTAACCCTGGATCTTTAGGTACAGATAGAGTTGCAAATGCCTTTGCGATACAAGAGGGTGTAATTGATGAGGCTCTTACATGTAATGCTTGGCTAATTGTCGATGTTGGGACATGTGTTACGTTTGATTTAGTCGTTGATGGAACTCACTTAGGAGGGGCTATAGCTCCAGGTATTTCTTTGAGGCTTGATTCTATGAGAATCGGAACTGCAGCGTTGAAGGAGGTGAAAAAGGATGTCTGGAATAAAAAGGGCCCTTTTAAAGGCGAAACGACTGGATTATCATCCGAAGAAGCTCAAATTAAAGGTGCTGCAGACGGAATTAGTGCAGAAATAATCGGAAGATGGCAGGTATTAAGAGAGCAGTATAGCGGGATTGGGGTTATTTTAACAGGAGGTGACAGTTCATTTTTGGAACTCGGCCGAGTAGAGCCGAAATTCGCAGATTCAAATTTGACCCTCAAAGGGTATTATGCATTATTTCCACATATATAAGAGTCAAAATGATTAACGTAAACAAATGCATTGTTGCGATGGCTCTTTTGTGTGCTTTTGCATTTGGAGATGTTGCAGCTCAAGAAACTGAGCCATCTCCATGGTCTAGGTTTGGAATGGGGCTTACAATTCCGACTTTATCATCTCCTCAACTGATGATGGGAGGGGTAAGTTCACCCATTATTGATGGATATGTTATTAACCCTGACCAACCAGCTTCGGCGGCCAGCTGTGTGTCAACACTATTCCAGTCTTCAATTCACCTAAATCGCTCTAACATGAGAGAAGGTGATTCTACTGAAACTGTAAATTACGGATCACCAGGTGGAATAAATCTAGTTGTGAAGAAACCCGGAGGTTCTTCAGCTGTAATGATGGGAGTTATTCCTTATTCGTCTAAAGGATATAATGTTTCAAGAACAGTTGAAACTGACACGCTTTATGGGAATTACAAAGAAAGCTACACAGGGTCTGGTGGCACAGCGAAAAGCTATGTAGGTTTTGCTCACTCTTTTAAGGGTAAGAAATGGCTTCCCGCAGGGAATGCTGATAGTGTACTTGTTGGAAATCGAGCTGTTTCTTTAGGCGCTCAGGTTAGTCTTCTCTTTGGGGAAGTCATCTCAACCGCTCGGTTGAATATTGAAGATGTGACCTACCTAGACAATCGTACAAGGTCATCTATGAGACATCGATCCCTTGGCGGTTTATTAGGGATTCAGGCTTTTCAACTATTGTGGGCTAACTATGATAGCGAAAGGAATTTTAAAGGAAGCGCTAGTCTATATGTAGGTGCTACTTACGCTCCGGAGGTAAACCTTTTTACTGACTATGAAAAAACCGTTGAAACAGTTCAGTTTTTAAATAATATTGAAACTGTCATTGACACTGCTTCTTACACAAGTTTACTCAATGCTCAAGGTCGTATGCCTTCTAAATATTCGATAGGTGGAGCGATAGTTTTTGAAAACGCGAATGGAAGAAGAGTCTTACTAGCTGCTGATTTCATGGAAGAAGATTGGACTGTCGTATCTGAATCTTTTAATGAAATTGACATCCTAGAGGGTGAGGCAACATGGGCAGTAGCATCTCGTTCGTCTATAGGGTTCACGGTAAAGCCCCGAACAGATAGGAGTAGTAATAATATTTTATCTCGTTCAACTTTTAAATCTGGGTTTGCATTAGATCTATATCCTATTTCTTTTAAAGGAAACCAATTACATGGCTGGAGAGCTTCTGCAGGAGTAACTATACCGTTAGAAGGAAGCAGGTCTACTAGCAAAGTCCACTTTGGGGTTGAAATGGGGCATAGGGGAGTTGGGATTGATGATGGCACAGTTTTCGATAAGTCTCTTCAAGAATCACTATTTAGTATGCAGTTTGGAGTAACATTAGCTCCGTTTTTTAAAAATCTTTGGCTTACGCCTAAACTTTACGATTGATTAACCTCATGAATACAATTAAAAATATTTTTATTATCCTTATTATTGCTTTGCCCACAAGCTTTTTAGCACAGAATGGAAACAAATACGGAGAAACTGAGAATGAGCAGATTCTATGTAAAGAGGCGCTAAGTGTTTACAAGAGTTATAATAAGCAAAAGAATTATTCAGAAGCTTATCAGCAATGGGAGAAGGCTTGTGATGTATGCCCAGATAGTGTTCAGGAATCTCTTTACTCGCATGGTGCTCTATTCTTGAAGAACGAAATCAAGGATGCTGACCAGGCTGGTGATGAAACTCGAAAGGCTGTCCTAATAGATAGTTTAATGTGGGTTTATGATATGCGAATGGAACTTTTCCCTTCTACAACTAAAAAACCCAAGAATAGATGTGGTGTTTTAGGTCGTGCAGCATCAGACTTCTACAAATTTAACAAGGATTCTGCTGAGGTAGCTTTTGAGATGTTTAAAGAAAGCATCGAGTGCCTTGAGGCTAAGAGTTCTGCATCAGTATTAAGTGGCTATTACGTAACTTCTTTCTATACAATGAAAGCCATCAATAAGATTGATAAAGTGGCTGGCTTAAAGAGGAAAGCTGGAATGCTAACTGACTACCTTATGTTAATGGAGTACTGTAATACAGCAATTGCCGTTGCAGAAGAAGCTGGAAAAGAAAGAGACCTAAAAGGGTACTCTAGGGCTAAAGCCAATATAGAAAAAACATTCATTGCCATTGCTCAATGTGATGATATGGTTCCTGTTTTACAGGCAAGTGTTAAAGCTGATCCTGAAAATTTGGAATTAAAGAAAAAAGTTCTAAGCCTACTCACAAACAGAGAGTGTACTAGAAATTTTCTGTTTCTACCTGTAGCAACTGCTATTTACGATCAAGAGCCTAGCGCTAAAGCTGCTTATGCAATCGGAATGAGCTACGCAAAGCTATCTAAGTTAAATGAGAGTTTCGATTATATGGAGGAAGCTGTATCTCTTTGTGATAGCTGTCCCGAACAGGCCACTTACTTACTTAAAACAGGCCAAATCGCAAGTGCATTAAAGAAATCAAATACAGCCCGTCGCTATGCGAATCAACTTCTTGCACTTGAGCCTGAAAACGCTGATGCAATTATGCTTATCGGCGATGCTATTGCAAGTGCATCTAACTCTTGTAATGACGGAGCTCTTGGAAAACGATCAGTCTACTGGGTTGCGCATGATTACTATAATCGTGCAAAGAATATGAACCCTGAACTTGCTGAAAAAGCAGACAAGAGAATGAGTAAAGTGTCTAAACAATATCCAACAATAGACGAAGTCTTTTCATTAGGTCTTCAAGCTGGTGGAACGTTTACAGTGAAAGATGTTGCTGGTTGTCCATGCTCAGGAGAAAGTACAATAATTAGAGTACGTTAATGGCTCGCGCTTACAGTATTAAAATCTCTCTACTTTACTGTGTTTTCATAGTAGCAATAGGATGTGATGTGGGTGATCAACTCGCAGAAGCTAACCCAGGTGACGAGTTAGATAAATCGCTTTCAATTCAAGTAATTATTGATGGTTCGTTTCAATATTCTGAAAAAGGTGAAGTTAGAAATGTCTTAGAGGCTGGAAAATTGGAGCGGTTTGAAAATAACGACATCTGGCAGGTTGACGAGGGGTTTACACTTTATATAGAAGGAGATAGAATTACAAATCGAGCAAAATTAAGTGGCGGTCGAGGGACGTACGATTCTAAGACAGGACATCTAATTGCACGTGACGGAGTATTACTCGTTAATAGTGAAGGAGACAAGCTTAAGACTGAATATCTAGTTTGGTCTCACGACTCAGATAAAGTTCACACGAATAGATCCGTGAGCGTGGAGACAGCAACTGGGGTGCTTTTCGGCAAGGGTTTAGAGGCAGATGGCCGTTTTGAGAATTATAAAATACTCGAGCCAACAGGATCTTTCGACTTACCTTAACTATCTTTAAAAGAATGGAGCCTAAAAAAGTTTTATCAGTTACACGTGCCGCAGAAAAGTTTTGGCTGTTTGCTGCAATCTCAGCGATACTTGTAACGTGTTATTTTATTTATTCTGAAGGTTGGGAAGAGAATAAATTTATGCCTTTAATCCCTGCGCTTACAGTATTATGGTATTTTATTAGACGTACATTTAGAAAAAGATTGGAGCTCGATATAGACGAATCCAGCAATCAAAACAACTAATAATAACAATGCCCCCTGACCCCGCCAGTTCTATATTAATAATACTTATTTCGCTTGCTGCTTCCGCATTCTTTTCCGGAATGGAAATGGCGTTCGTTTCTGCCAATCGACTACAAGTTGAGCTTGACTCTGATCAAGGCTGGCGCGGTAGACTCGTTTCAAACTTTGTCAAAAGGCCTCAACTCTTTATTTCAGTAATGTTAGTGGGCAATAACATTGCTCTTGTTGTATGTGGTATGGAGTCTGGAGCTTTAATAAGCCGGCTTTTATTCAATGCAAACGATTGGTTATCTGCATCTTCTCCTATTCTGGCTCTTTCAGTCCAAACTATTTTAACCACCATTATTGTCATTGTTACTGCCGAATTTATTCCTAAATCATTTTTCCATAGAGACCCAACTCTTTGGTTAAATAGATTCAGTCTGCCCCTCACCATTGTTATTTTAATATTAGCCTTGCCAGCACTTGCCGTTATGGGACTCAGTCTCATTTTCTTATTCCCTTTTGTGACAAACCGGATTGAAGCTGGTAATAGAGGGTTTGGCTCTACAGATTTAGATCATTTTCTTGAATCCGCCAGTGATAAGATGATTCCTGAACAAGAACTTGAGCACGAACTTGAAATTTTAAAGAATGCTCTACGATTGAGCTCTGTACAAGCTCGAGATTGTTTAGTCCCTCGAAATGAGGTTGTAGCAGTTTCTAAAGACACTTCAATAGATGAAATCCGAGATCTTTTTATATCAACTGGACTATCTAAAATAGTTATCTACGAAGAGGATATTGACAACATTATAGGATATTGTCATGTAAAGGATTTATTCAGCCTACCTAAGTCAATTAATAAAATTGTACTTCCTACATTCTACATACCAGAGCCAATGGCAGGTGATGTGTTGTTGAAGCAGTTTATGCGTCGCCGCAGATATTTAGCAGTTGTACTTGATGAATTTGGTGGTACGGCTGGCATCTTAACAATGGAAGATATTGTAGAGGAATTACTAGGGGAAATCGAAGACGAACACGATGTAGATATCTTAACTGAGGAAGAAATAGGTGATAATACATGGCTCTTATCAGCTCGACATGATGTAGAGCATCTAAATGATAAATTCAATTTAAACCTGCCACTTGACGACGCATACGAAACCCTAGGAGGCCTTATTATACATATGATTGCGACGCTCCCAGAAGAGGGTGCTGTCATCAATATTAACAATTGTAAAATCACCATAAAGAAGGTTGAGTCAACTAGAATAAACGTAGTTGAGTTACAATTACTTTGAGTGGCTCTAATTTGTTATCTTCGCGCACCTGATATAAAAATGTCTTTACTATGGCTATGATTGAAAATATTCGCAACCGTCAAGGTTTGCTAATGGTGTTCTTAGGGATTGGTATGCTTGGTTTCTTAGTGCCTTTTGATGCTGTTCTCGCTTTAATGGGCCAAGGAGCTGCTACTGAAGTCGGATCTGTTGACGGGGCTAGTATTACAGGTCAAGAATATCAAATTGCAGTTCAGAAGCGCAGAAGTTTAGGTTTCTCTGGTGACCAACTACAAGACGAGGTTTGGCAAGACATTACATCTGCTATTTATATGGATGATGTGTTTTCTGAAATTGGTATGACTGTTTCTGACAAAGAATATCAAGAACTGCTATTCGGAGATATAGCCTCTCCTTATATGTCTCGTGCTTTTTACAGCAACGGAGATAACAAAAGAACTTGGGTTCAGAATTTTCAGAATATGCTTACCACACCTCAGGGTAAAGCTAATTTTATGAATTACAAGAGTGTTATTGTTTCGAAGCGTAAAAAAGAAAAATTTGAGTCTCTGGTTCAAGCTGGAGCTTATACTTCAGAACTTGAAGGTAAATTTGATTACACCCACACAAAGCGAACTGCCAAGTTTAAATATGTTGTTAAGCTATTTAACTCTATTGCTGACAGCTCGGTAGATGTAAGTAACAGAGATATTCAAGCATTCTATGCTTCTCATAAAGATGAGAAGAAATATAATCAAGCTGAAGGTAGAGATATTACAATTGTTAAGATTCCTGTTGGAGCATCTGAAGGAGATGTTGAGTCTATTAATGCAGAACTGAATGTTTTAGCAAGTGAGTGGGAGTCTTCTGAAGACGCAGCTGAGTTTGCCAAACAAAACGGAACTGACAACCCAATTAGTAAAATTAGATTTGCTGATGTCGAGACTGACATTACCGAATCAACTTTCTTTGATGTTAATGTTGGAACAGTTGTAGGGCCATACCAAAAAGGTGAATCTATTATTATTGCAAACGTATTAAGCCGCACATTGGTTCCAGACACCGCAGCGAAGGTTAGGCACATTCTTCTCCAAGCTAAAGACGTTAAGGACGCAAGCGAAATGGCTGTTCTAAATTCTAAAGGTGACAGCTTAGTGCGACTGTTAAAAAATGGTGCTGACTTTACAGATTTAGCTTCGCGCTTTTCTGATGATCCAGGCTCTAAAACTAACGGAGGAGTTTATGACTTTTTTCCAAAAGGAAGAATGGTTAAGGAGTTTAATGATTTCAGCTTTAACAAACGTATCGGTACAATTGGCTCAGTTGAAACAAACTACGGAATACACGTTATCGAAGTTTTAGATCGTCGTAAAAAAGTAGAAGAAGTTGAAGTTGCAATGATTGTTCGTTCATTAGAAGCTTCTGATAAGACTAAGCGTGATGCATATGCTGACGCTAATGAATTTGCAATTGAGTCAACTGACAAAGAATCTCTTATTTCATCAGCTAAAGATGCTGGCTACACCTCAAGCGATATTAAAAACGTAATTCGCAAAGCAACATCTCTTGCTGGATTACTTGACGCTAGTGAACTTGTGAACTGGTCATACAGCGCAGAAGTAGGTGATATAAGTCAACCCATTCTAATTGACGATAATTACATTGTTGCAATTCTTACTCTTTCAAAAGAAAAAGGTGTCCCAGCGTTTATAGATATTGAAGACAAAATGATATCAGGAGCTACGCAAGATGCAAAAGGTAAATACTACGCTTCACTAATGAATGGAGGGAACCTTGAAGAGGTAGCTAGTGCTGTGAATTCCACTGTGAAAACTGCTCAAAATGTGAGTCTAAATAAAGCAATAATAACTGGTAGTGGCGCTGCTGCAGAGCATGAGGTGGCAGGGTTAGCCTTTTCTATTCCTGTGGGAGAGATGTCAAATGCGATTATTGGAAATCACGGAGTTTGGGTTATTGCTCCTGAAAGCATAACAGAAGCTGAAGAGAAAACAAATTTCCTTTCTGAGCAAAGCGCATTAGCTACAAAAGCGCGTTCAGGTTTATCTCTTGCGATTACGAATGCTATCCGTGACGAGTCAAACGTTACTGATAACCGTAATTAAAAGACAGGGCTCTTAATTTATAACTCAAGAAGGTAGGCCATCTCCACAACCTAGGAAACGGGAGTCTTGAGTTAAAGTTTTATTGTCAAATAATGTGTATTCAAACTGATTTGATTGCACATCACAAAGGCTTAGCATCTTATCTTGTCGCCGCAATGGAAAAACATATAGTTATTGGAGCTTCAGGCCAACTTGGAATTGAGCTTATCATAGGTATGCAAGCCAGGTATGGCGTTAATGCAGTGGTCGCATGTGACATTATAAAATCAAATGACAAAGATGTAAATAAGAGTGAATTTATTTCACTCGACGCAACTGATATCAATTCTGTGAGAAAAATCCTAAAGACAGGTGAGTTTACTCATGTATATCATTTAGTAGCAATGCTCTCAGCAAAGGGGGAGGAAAACCCAATCGCCGGTTGGGATTTAAATATGAAATCACTTTTAAACGTATTAGAGTGCGCTAAAGAAGGATTTGTAAAAAGAGTTTTCTGGCCAAGTTCTATTGCTGTTTTTGGACCAAATGCACCTAAGATAAAAACATCCCAAGATACTTTTTGCGACCCTACAACTGTTTATGGCGTTTCTAAAGTTGCCGGAGAATTATGGGCTAAATACTATTTTGAGCACTACGGAGTTGACGTTAGAAGTGTTAGATATCCTGGACTTATCGGTCACCGGTCTAAACCTGGAGGTGGCACAACGGACTATGCTGTTGAAGCTTTTTATTGTGCTTTAGATAGTAAACCGTTTGTTTGCTATTTAGATAAAGATGAGGCTCTTCCAATGATGCACATGGATGATGCTGTTAGAGCAACACTTGATATTATGGAAGCTCCTTGTGAAAACATCAAAACTAGGACTTCTTACAATCTTTCTGGTTGTTCATTCTCACCTTCTGAATTAAATTACGAACTTTCTAAGTTTGTCAGTAATTTCATTACCGAATACAATCCGGATTATAGACAAAAAATAGCGGCGTCTTGGCCAGATAGTATTGACGATTCTGAGGCAAAAAACGATTGGGGATGGGAGTCTGAATTCAGCACTTCTAAGCTTGTGAAGCATATGCTAGATGGGTTAAAATCTATAGTTTAGTTTTGTAAAGTTACAAGTATTAAAAAGACAACAAATGCAACCACTGCAAATTCAAAATAGCCTAACTCGTAAGAAAGAGGTTTTTAAGGCTCTTAATTCTCCTCATGTAGGGATGTATGTTTGCGGGCCAACTGTATACAGCAATGTTCATTTAGGTAATGTTAGAACGTTCCTTTCATTCGATATTATTTATCGATACCTCAAATTTATCGGATATAAAGTTAGATATGTACGGAATATTACAGATGTAGGTCACCTAGTTGGTGATACTGACGAGGGTGAAGATAAAATCGGAAAAATGGCGAGACTTCAGAAACTCGAACCGATGGAGATTGTTCATAAGTACACCAACGACTTCCATGATGTAATGCGAGTCTTTAACATTCTAACTCCTTCAATCGAACCGACTGCAACTGGTCACATTATCGAGCAGATTGCTTCTATTGAGAAGATTATCGACAACGGATATGGGTATGAGGTAAATGGAAACGTTTACTTCAGCGTACGAACTTTCAGTGAAGATTACTCTTACGGAGAACTTTCAGGAAGGAAAATAGATGAACTAATGAGTAACTCGCGTGCACTTGACGGGCAGAGTGAGAAGAGAGATCCTCTAGATTTCGCCCTTTGGAAGAAAGCCGATGAGACACATCTTATGAGGTGGCCTTCGCCGTGGGGGGTAGGGTTCCCCGGTTGGCATTTAGAGTGCAGTGTTATGAGCACAAAGTATCTCGGAGATAGATTCGATATTCACGGAGGAGGAATGGATCTGAAATTCCCTCACCATGAGTGTGAAATAGCCCAAAACGTGGCTGCCAACAAAACTGAGAACCCAGTAGGCTACTGGATTCATGGAAACATGCTAACTGTAAATGGCCGTAAAATGTCTAAATCTGAGGGGAATGGTTTCACTCCAGAAGAATTAATTACAGGAAATCATCAGCTTCTCAAAAGAGGATACTCACCAATGACGGTTAGATTCTTTATGATGATGGGCCACTACGCTTCGACTTTAGACTTTTCTAATGACGCATTAATTGCTGCTGAAAAAGGGCTTTCTAAACTTACAAATGCAGTTGAAGCGCTAGGTAAACTCGAAGGATCGAGTGAGTTAAATAAGGATGTCGACGTGGCGGAATTATCACAGAAATGTTATGATGCTATGAACGACGACTTCAACACACCTATGCTGATTGCGATATTATTCGAAGGCGTGAAGTGGATTAACTCAGCTACTGACGGAAGAATTTCTCTTAGCAAAGACCAAATCTCAGCCCTCAAATCTCTCTACTCTGACTTTGTAAATGACGTACTCGGGCTTTCGAGTGAAGCTTCAGAAAATTCTATGACTGGGGCTGAGGGTAATGAAGATATCTCAACCAACTTGTTAGACCTGCTCGTTGAATTAAGGTCTGATGCTAAAGCAAACAAAGATTACGCCGGAGCAGATAGGATTAGAAATACGCTAAGTAATATGGGAATTTCGATTAAAGACGGAAAAGACGGAAGCAGCTGGAGTCATGAATAGATTGAAAAACTTGGTAGTCGGAGTTTTAATTTTATGTGGAGTCATGTGTGGATGCGAGAGTGATGAAGGTGGTAAGGAACGAGTTGTGGAAGTTGAAGCGGGGCGAGATAGCGTGGAGGTGCCTGAATTTTCTAATGATTCGGCCTACATCTACATTGAGCGCCAGGTCGCCTTTGGACCGAGGGTTCCTAATTCTGTGGAGCACGATAATTGTGGTGAATGGTTAGCCGATGAGCTAAGGAGACATGGCGCGAACGTTATTGTACAGAAAGGGAAATCAAAAGCTTTTGACGGGAAAATTCTCGAGCTATCAAATATAGTGGGGCAGTATAATCTCGACTCCAAGAATCGTATTATGCTTTACGCGCATTGGGATACTAGGCCATTTGCTGACAAAGATATCATCAGAATAAATGAGCCTATTGACGGAGCCAACGATGGAGGATCTGGAGTAGGGGTTTTACTAGAAATTGCTAGACAATTGGGAGATAAAGCTCCAAACGTAGGAGTAGATATTGTCTTTTTTGATGGTGAAGATTACGGAGCTCCAGAGGGAACTCCTTCAACGAGCACGAGTTATTTGGATTGGTGTTTAGGGAGTCAGCTTTGGGCTAAGCAGCCACATCGGTATGGGTATAGGGCGAGATTCGGAATTCTATTAGATATGGTGGGGGCAAAAGATGCGGTTTTTAATCGAGAAGGAACCTCGATGAGGTATGCGCCAAGCGTAGTGAGAAAGGTTTGGTCTAGAGCTGAAAAATTAGGGTACGGGAGATGGTTTCAAAATAGGGAAACGCCAGCTACAATTGACGACAACCTCTTCGTAAGCGAATTGGGTGGCGTACCGAGCGTAAATATTGTAGACTACAGGATGAACGTGATACCCATGGGTTATGGGCCATTCCACCATACTCATGCCGACAATATGGACGTGATTGACCGATCTACGCTCGAAGCTGTAGGAAAGACCGTTCTTTCTATTGTTTACAGCGAGTAAAAGCCAGTATAATTATCGCTCACCTTTGAACTGATCTAGGAAACGCTTGTCATTTTCGAAGAACAGACGAAGATCACCTATTTGGTATTTAAGCATCGTAATTCGCTCTATTCCCATACCAAAAGCAAATCCACTGTACTTTTTAGAGTCGATTCCGTTTACTTCAAGTACATTAGGATCCACCATACCGCATCCCAGAATCTCTAGCCACCCAGTTCCCTTTGTAATCTTCTTATCGACCTCTGTCTCAAGACCCCAATAAACATCAACCTCTGCGCTAGGCTCTGTGAATGGGAAGTAAGAGGGTCTAAGCCTAATCTTAGTATCAGGCCCGAAAAACTTTTGTGCAAAGTGAAGTAGGTTCTGTTTTAAGTCAGCAAATGACACCCCTTCGTCAATGTATAGTCCTTCGATTTGGTGAAAAATACAATGAGCTCTAGCTGAGACCGCCTCGTTCCTGAACACACGGCCAGGCATAATAATGCGCATGGGTGGCTTACGCTTCTCCATCTCCCTGACCTGTACTGAACTAGTATGGGTTCTTAGAAGCATATCAGGATTTCTTTCAATAAAGAAAGTGTCTTGCATATCACGAGCTGGATGCTCTGGGGGGAAGTTGAGTCCACTAAACACATGCCAATCATCCTCTATCTCAGGGCCTTCTACAACTCCAAAGCCCATATTTTTAAATATACCCACAATCTCACGTCTCACCACTTGAAGAGGATGGTGAGTTCCTTGTGGCACCCCTCCAGCTGGGCGAGAGGGATCAACTCCACTAGCCTTTGTATCTACTTTGCGATTAAAAGCAGCTTGCTCTAACGAAACTCTTTCTTCCACTGCACCCTTGACTTTGTTAATCAGAGGGCCGAGCTCACGCTTGTCCTCAGGGGCAACATCTCGAAACTGAGACATCAGATCCTTCATCTTGCCTTGTCTACCTAAAAACTCAACTCGAAAAGCCTCTACTTCTTCAATAGAATTGAAAACTCTTCCAACTATATCATTAAGCAATTCATCTAATTCCTCCCTCATTATTTCAGTACTTCAACACTAAATTTAATATCCACTAATGGCCTGTTTCCTCTAGCTACTTTTCTTGCTGCAATAGAATCTATTATATCAATTCCTTCTATGACTAATCCAAAAACTGTATAATTCATATCAAGAAATGGAGTTCCACCTAGGTCTGCATACTGGTTTATATGATCATCTGTGTAAGAAAACTCGGGGTTATCTGCCCTAAGTTTATGCTCGAATGACTTCAACTCTCCTGTTTTGTATGTTTTTCCATCGACTATATAGAATTGACTACCTGAGGAACGAAAATCAGGATTCACGTTATCTGGCTGTCTAGCAGCAGATAAAGCACCCTTAATATGGATGTGGTCTGCTCTGATTTCATTCTCAACAGTGTAACCCGGCCCACCACTTCCAAGTCTAGCCCCTTGCTGAGCATCACGACTATTGGGGTCTCCACCTTGGACCATAAAGCCTTTCATGACTCTGTGAAAGAGTAAATTTTCGTAAAAACCTTCTTCAGTGAGCTTTAGAAAGTTATCTCTGTGTAAAGGGGTAGAGTCTGAAAGGAGAACTATCATATCACCAAATTCTGTGTGAATAACGGCTTTGCGATTAGTATTAGAAGCCTCTTTTTTATCACATCCTGATACAGACATCATAATAATGGCACCAAATAATAAAGCGAATGTTCCTAAAATTGTGTTAGTATAAGATTTTTTCATGATATTTGTAACCTTCGGAATTGAACACGCTAAGTTATAACCCCTACTGCTATGAACCGCCTATTTCCAACACTCACTCTCGCTGCAATCGTAATTTTTGCTTCTAGTTGTTATAAAATTGAAGATACCGTCGCAAATATTCAGGTTTATAGAGTCGATGCTGTGGGTGAAAAAATCCCGGTTGCTGGCTGTGATGTTCGCCTCTTTGCTCTCGGATCTCTAGATGAAGATTTTGTTGGTGAGCCTAGGTTTGACACTACCCGAACAACTTCTGAAGAAGGCTTCGTTTCTTTTGATTTTTCTAATTTCTACGTTGGTGGCCAAGCGGGATTTGCCGTGCTAGATATCGAAGCTAGTAAAGGATCTCTATACGGTTCTGGCCTCATAAAAATTGAGGAGATGGAGACAAATAGCGAAGAGGTAATTGTAGAGTAGTCGCAAATCTATTCATCTATCCAAGCAGCAAAGTAGTCCACTAGTTGACGCTTTAACAATAATTCTTGTTCATCTGAATCTAGTTCTGGCAACTCCCCCACTCTTTCAAAATGTGGCCAACCATCATCATCTAAACCGAGAGTTTTATAATACCCCAGTGGTTCTAACAAGGTGCATATACCTACATGAATCAGGTTAACCTTATCATCCTTCTTGTATTCACTTGGACCTTGGGACACTTCTTGCAACCCTACCGCAAACACCATTGAAGTAACATCGGGCTGCTCGCCAAACCTATCCATCATCATCTTAACCAACTTATTCCAGTCTTTCTCGAATGCAAAATCCATTATTTACGTTTTAAGTCCTCAAAATTACTATGCAAAAGAGGTGACACACTGCGTGTATATGCCCTTGCGGATTTATTGTCGGGATGACAGGACTTGAACCTGCGACTTCACGTCCCCCAGACGCGTACTCTACCAACTGAGCTACATCCCGATTTGGGGACTCAAAGTTAGTAACTTTGCATCACTTTAAAACCAATTATGAAGGTATCATATAGAAAGATTAAGGAGTTCCTAAGTGTTGCACTATCAGCAGATGATGCTGCAGTAGTGTTAACAGCTACAGGACTTGAGATAGAAGGAGTAGAGACCGTTGATGATGTCCCGGGTGGATTGCGCGGGCTCGTAGTGGGACATATTACAGAATGCCACCAGCACCCAAATGCAGATAGACTTCGTTGTTGCAAAGTTGATATAGGCTCAGGAGACGCGCTTGATATTGTTTGTGGCGCACCTAATGCCGCTAAAGGATTAAAAGTGGTTGTAGCTACTGTTGGAGCTGAACTTTGTCCTATGGAAGGCGAACCATTTAAGATTAAGAAAGGGAAGATTCGTGGTG
Source organism: Flavobacteriales bacterium (assembly GCA_015660615.1). Lineage (GTDB taxonomy): Bacteria > Bacteroidota > Bacteroidia > Flavobacteriales_D > Sanyastnellaceae > UBA974. Next base: position 19,774 of record DQKQ01000007.1, on the reverse strand, counting down.
AGGTAAGTCTCGGAATGCTTTGTGGAGCTGAGGAAGTAGGTGTGGGAACACCTAACGGTGGAATAATACAGCTGGATCAAAAGTGGAGTCCAGGCACACTTGTAAGCGAAGTTTTTGAGGTCGGATCGGACGAAGTTCTCGAACTCGGACTAACACCTAACAGAAATGATGCGATGGGGCACTTAGGCGTAGCTCGAGATCTGAGGGCTGGCCTTATGCACGGAACCGTTAGCGAGTTTACTCAAACAGGACTTGATAAAATCGAGACACTAGGTGGATCTAACATTGACTTCTCGAAAGGACTCACAGGAGGTTTTAAAGCATCTGTAGAGGTAAGTGATTTAGCCCCACGTTATACTTTAGTCGAGTTAGAGGGTGTGAAGATTGCGCCTTCGCCAGAGCATGCACAGAGGTTTCTTCGTGGAATAGGGTGCACTCCAATTAACAATGTTGTGGATGCTACTAACTATGTTCTTCATGAGTTAGGCCAACCACTCCACGCCTTCGACACCGAAACTATCCAAGGAGAACTGAAAGTGAGGCTTGCCGCTAATGGCGAGAAAATAACTACTCTCGATTCTACAGAACGAAAGTTAAACTCGTCAGACCTCGTAATTGCAGACGCGAACGAGGCGATGTGCATAGCGGGAGTATTTGGTAGTTCTAAGCACGGAGTAAGCGATAGTACCACCCGCATTTTATTAGAGTCTGCATTCTTCAATCCCGTCTCCGTGAGAAAATCCGCTAAGAGGCATGGACTTTATACAGACGCTTCTTTCAGGTTCGAGAGACAGGTGGATCCGAATATGGTGAAGGCGGCAGCAGAAAGAGCGGCAGAACTGATTTGTGAGTGGAGCGGAGCTAAAGTAGTTGGGGCTGTAGAGCTCGGGGAAACGAACTCTGCACCTGGATATGAGGTTGACCTCAAATGGGATATGCTCGATAAGATGATAGGATTGAAGCTGGATAGAACTCACGTGAAGTCAATCTTAGGAGCGCTTGATATTGAGGTACGGTCAGAAAGTAAGGAAGGGATGAACTTGATGGTTTCTGCTTACCGCAGTGATGTTACTAGGCCGGCAGACGTTGTTGAGGAAATTCTTAGAGTTCATGGATTTGATCAAATAGAGATTCCCTCTCGAATTTCTTCAACTCTTGAAGTGTCATCGGAGCCCGATAAAGAGGATATACTGTTTGGCCTTGCATCGACGCTTGTGGCTAGAGGATATAACGAAATTATGTCGAATTCACTAACAAAGGCTGCCTATTCAGAGCAGTGTTGGAAAGACTCCGACCTTAATCCCAAGACTACTGTTGAAATTCTCAATCCGCTGAGTGGCGATTTAGGGGTGATGAGGCAAAGTCTCGTCTTTCAAGGGTTAGAGGCAATCGCGAGAAATAAAAATCACAAATCTGCAGATTTAAAACTTTTTGAATTTGGGAGGACTTACAAAGTGAACGATAAAGGGGAGACATCTGGATATAAAGAAACCGAGCATTTAAGCTTGTGGATTACAGGGAGGAAGATGCCAGTAAACTGGAATGAACAAGACGATAATGTAGATATGTTTACTCTGAAGGACGCAGTAGGAGAATTGCTGGATCAAGTCGGTGTGAGTTCTAAAGTGAGCGAAATAGTTGATGAAGGAGGATTACTGCTAGAAGGTAATGTGATTAAAATTGGAAACAATGTCATTGGTAGATTTGGACAAGTACACCCAGACGTTACAAAAATGTGCAAAGTTGACGAGCCTGTATTTTGGGCAGATTTACTGGTGAAGCCGCTATTGAAAGCTCGGAAGAAAAGAAAAATTATTGCTAAAGAACTCCCTAAATTCCCTTCTGTAAAAAGAGACCTGTCATTAATTATTGATAAAGGTATTAGTTTCGAATCTATTAAAGAATTTGCTTTTAAAGCCGAAAATAAAATCCTAAAAGAGATGTCATTATTTGACGTTTATGAAGGAGATAAACTTGAGAAGGGTAAGGTAAGTTATGCTGTAGGACTTCTCTTACAAGATGAAAGTAAAACCCTTACTGACAAACAGATCGATAAGAGCGTAGCAAGGATTCTAGAGGGAATTATGAAGGCAACTGGTGCAACACTCCGTTAATGCATGAGTAAGGAGAAAATACCCGTTTTAACACCGCCTATTCAACGAGTTACACTGACACATCTCTTGACAAGAGAATTAGTGAAGCAGGGCATTAAGAGATTTCATAGAATTACTACTTATGAAGGTCAAAACAATCTGCCTAAGGGGAAATGTCCTGTTATTTTTGTCTCTAATCATCAGAATGGACTGATGGATCCCATGATGATTTCGGGATTATTAAAGCAACAACTTCATTGGCTAACAAGGGCAGATGTTTTTTGGAATCCCTTTGTACGTAAGTTCCTTTTTAAATGCCACGGTATTCCAATTTACAGAAAGAGAGATCTGCTTCCAGATTCGAGAGAAAGGAATGATGTAATATGGGATTGCTGTATTGAGAGATTAGATATCGGAGCTATTCTTTCTCTTTTCCCAGAGGGGAATCACAATCCACAAAAAACTATCCGGGGAATTAAAAGTGGGCTGAGTGATCTGCTGGGTCGTGCTGTAAGTAAGTACGATAATTTGAAAAGACTTAAAGTCATTCCTTTAGGTCTTGACTACGAGGATTACCCTGACTTCAGGAGACGTTTTTGTCTAAGAATTGGCAAACCTATTGAATGGGTGGATTTATACGACAAGAAAACTGGCAAAGTTCACTTTCAGAAACTTTCAGAAAGGATTCAAGCAGCAATGAGAAATATAGCTGTAGATATTAGACCTTACGAGAAGTACGATGATATTATCCACTACGTAAATGCATTAAGGACTACAGAAGCTTCAGTTGAAGGTTGGACAAAAATTACTCGTGATTTAGATAAAATATCTAATATGGGAAATGTCGATGATATAGCAGATGCTGCTGAGAAGCTAAGAAAAGAAGGATTTGACTCAAACAAAATGAGAGTCGAGGCCTGGGGATTAAGCAATGGAGATGTGAGAAAGAAGAAGTGGTGGGCTGTAGCTCTCAAGCCACTGAGTTGGATAGCAAATGCACCGACTTTTCTTCAGCAAATTTTCTTAAATATTAAAGGAGACCAAGTGAAGGCGATTGCGTTTAGAAGCACTCTGAAAATATGTGCGGGGTTGTTTGTATATCCGATTACTTGGACCATTATGGCTGCTATTCTTGGAGGGTTAGCTTCAGGTATAGGATTCAGCTTTTTCGGTTGGAGCCCTTTCTTCGAGGTCTTTTTCTCATTCTGGTCTTTTGCCACTTTCGGAAATCGATTTTATAGTTGGTTAAAAGGTCATTTACATGATCACAACGACGCTGTAGAGGGGGAACTTTTTTGGAATGATAACAAATCAAAAGCACTGAGGGAGGCATGGGTGAACTACATTGCGGTAGTGGAAAAAACACTTCTAGAATGAGTTACGTTATTCAAGGCATACAGCATATCGGCATTGCAGTGTCAGATATGGATGCCAGTCTTAAGCTCTATAGAAAGTTATTCGGATTAGACATGCCATTTTTCGACGCTGTAGCTCCTGCTCCGCTTATGAATTCTCACTGCAAAGGAGAAACGATCGTAAAGAGAGCCAGCATGGTGTTGAATCACCAAGGCGGTGCTGCCGTTGAGGTCATTTTTCCAACTTCATTTAAGCCTCAAGGGCCTGTTTTCGTAATAAGGCAAGGAGACCTAGGAATAGGATCTGCTATGGTTAAGACTCCCGACATAAGGAAGATGCATGAACACGCGCTCAGCGTTATACCAAATACTTGCGATCAAGAAATGGTGATAGATCCACTCGGAAGGCTTACGTTTTTCTTGAGAGATTTCGATGGGAATTTATTCCAAATCTTAGAATCAGACAATTGGTTCACAAATAACGGCCACCCAAGTGGAGGGATATTAGGAGGAACTATAGGAGTTAGTGATATGGAGAACTCTTTAAAGCTATACAAAAACAAACTTGGGTACGATAAAGTGCTTTACGATAAAAAGGGTGTTTTTGAAGATTGGGCTCATTTACCTGGTGGTGAGCAGAATTACCACAGGGTTTTGCTAACTCAATCTAATCGTGGCACTGGAGGGTTCTCCTCATTGATGGGCAGAACATACATAGAGTTAGTCGTAGCACTAAATAGAAAGGGTAGATTTATTTTTGAAGACAGGATCTGGTCTGATAAGGGAATCGTCCACCTTGGTTTCGATGTGAGGGGAATGAAGGAGCTTGGGGAGGAGTTGCAAAAAGAAGGATTCAAGTTTAGATGTGATACGGACAATGCTTTAAGTATGGGAGATCATACATCTGTTCACTGCACATATATAGACGACCCTGACGAGTGCTGGATAGAATTTATCGAAGTTCATAAAATACCTATCTTAGAAAAATTAGGTCTCTTTATAAATGTGCAAAAACGAGCTCCCTTTAAACCTTTCCCTAAATGGATGCTCTTAGCACTTAAATTCAACAGAATTAAAGACTAAGGTGGAAGATGTGAAGAAAATACTCTTGGTAGATGATGAAAGGGACATCCTAGATTTCTTATCCTACAACTTAGAGAACGCAGGGTACGAAGTTCGAGTAGCACAAAACGGTCTAGAGGGAGTAAAAGTCGCTCAGGAATTTCTTCCCGATTTAATACTTTTAGACATGATGATGCCCCAAATGGATGGGATTCAAACGTGTGAGGAAATACGAAACTTAGATACAGAAAAAGAAATAGTGGTAGCATTTCTCACGGCGAGGGGTGAAGATTACAGCCAAATAGCAGGCTTCGAAGCAGGAGCTGATGACTACATTCTTAAGCCTATAAAGCCTAAGGTCCTTATGAGCAGAGTAAAAGCTCTATTAAAGCGAACCGTGAAAACAGATGATTCTGAAGAAGGTGTTATAAAAACTGGCCCTCTAAAAATAGATTTAAAAAAGCACATCATATTTGTCGGAGATCAAGAAGTTAATCTTCCAAAGAAAGAGTTTAAACTCTTGACTTTGCTTTGCAAAAACACGGGCGAGGTAAAAACTCGTGAAGAGATAATGGATAAGGTTTGGGGTACAGAAGTGGTTGTAGGAGACAGAACGATAGACGTGCATATCCGCAAGTTGAGAGAGAAATTAGGCGAAGAGCATATCACCACCATCAAGGGAGTGGGTTATAAATTTAACGGGTAATCTTGAGTCAAATAGAGCGCACCCCTAAAGATGTCGCAAGGCAATCCTCAATTTTCATAGGCGTTATGGGCGCTTTGGCTACGATTACTGTATTGTGGCTAGCGGAAGCCTTTGAGCTTTGGGCCGTAGCTATTGTAGTTGGAATTCTCCTAGAGGAAATCAGCTATTTCGTGATTTACAATGCCGTTGAAAAATTTATCGATCATAGGATTAAAGTCCTTTACAAGACCATTAGTAAAATCAAGGGTGGTGATGAGCCGTCAATAAATATGGATGAAGACGTCGTAGAGACTGCCAATCAAGATGTAATGGAGTGGGCTGAAGACCAAATTAAAGAAATAACCCTCCTACGTGAAACAGACTCCTTCAGAAAAGACTTCATCGGGAACTTAGCTCACGAGCTAAAAACTCCATTATTTAACATTCAGGGATTTATCCTAACCCTTCTCGAGGTTGGCTTAGATAATCCGGAAATAAATCGTAAATTTTTATCAAAGGCAGAGAAGAATATTGATAGGATGACGGGGCTTCTAGAAGACTTAGATAGTATTTCTAAAATCGAGTCTGGTGTGATGACAATAGATCCCGAACCTGTAAATATAGTGGAGTTAAGCAACGATATAGTAGATAACCTAGAACGCAAAGCAAAGGACGCTAACGTTAATTTGAAAGTTAGGTATACAGAGGATTTTATTGTCCTATGTGATCCTCAAAAAATCGAACAGGTACTCTCTAACCTTCTTGTTAACTCCATAAATTATGGGAAGGATGGAGGGAAGACGAGGGTGAGATTTTACGATATGGGAGATAATATTCTTGTAGAAGTGGCGGACGACGGCATAGGAATCAAAGAAGAAGACCTACTCAGAATATACGAAAGGTTCTACCGTGTCGATAAAAGCCGCTCCCGTCACGCAGGGGGTTCAGGCCTCGGACTGGCAATCGTCAAGCACATCGTAGAAGCCCACGGAGGAAATCTCCACGTAAGATCTACATTTAAAGAAGGCACGACTTTCAGTTTTACGCTAAAAAAGGTGTAAGTACTCTACAATACTATAACTTAACATTTCCTTAACCTTGAAATTGGTTTAGCACAAGTAATTTTAACTGAACTTGGGCCGGAATTAACCGATCATATAAAAGTTAAGACATGGTAGCTTTATTTACAACCATCGGGTTCATCCTAGCAGGATACTCAGTTATCGCTAACGATAGCGTTCAAACATTAGGAACTTGGATAGCATCAAATCGAGAGCGTTTTAAGTGGTGGCAGCTGTGGATTGCCGCTTCTAGCGTTCTTATAGTTACGTTAGTTTACGGATGGTACACCGGAGATGGAGATATTTCTTTCGGGCGTCTCACAAAGATTCCATACATAGAACCACAATGGTACCACGCTATGGCACCTCTAGCTTTAGTAGCCCTAACGAGGAAAGGAATTCCTGTTTCTACATCATTCCTTGTGCTTTCCGCTTTCGCTGCGCAAGCCGTCATTGGTTCAATGTTACTAAAGAGTATGCTGGGATACGGACTTGCGGCAATAGTTGCATATGTTCTTTGGCTTATTATATCACGTATAATAAATGAGAAAAATGATATTAGTGAAAAATACAAACCATTCTGGAGGGTATTTCAATGGATCAGTACTGGGTTTTTATGGTTCACCTGGTTGTCTCATGACATAGCAAACATCGCTGTATTCTTACCACGACAAATAGAGGCTTGGCAACTCGTGCTCATCATTCTATTCTTCGTGGCTGGTTTAGCAAATATCTTCTACAGTCAAGGGGGTAAAATTCAGCAGATTGTTCTAGATAAACAGAGTACAAAGTACGTTAGATCAGCAACCTTAATTGACCTTACATTTGCTTTGCTATTGCTTTATTTTAAACAAATGAATAACATACCTATGTCTACGACATGGGTGTTTGTGGGACTGCTTTGCGGTCGTGAGCTTGCTCTAAATACTGGCATAACTAAGAAGGGAAACATAAAGGTGATTTTCCCTATTGTAGCAAAGGATTTCCTAAAGCTCATTGTGGGGCTAATAGTAAGTGTGGCAATAGTCGTAGCTATCCATTACGGAACAGACCAAAACTTAACACATGATGAAACATCACCAGCTACTGAAGATTCTGTTAATTATAATGCTTCTGACGAACCTCCTCCAATAACCCCACCACATACAATAACAGACTAAATTGAAGAGACTCGGCTTTCTAGACAGGTATCTCACGATTTGGATCTTCCTAGCTATGGCTTTGGGAGTTGTTCTGGGATCATGGATTCCTGGGATCTCGGATTCGATAGATCTTATAGCATACAAGGGAATAAATATCCCTATTGCAATAGGCCTGATAGTTATGATGTATCCTCCTCTTGCAAAGGTGGATTACCGCACCCTTCCTGAAGTGCTAAAGGATAAAAAGCTTCTTTCACTTTCCCTCATCCTCAACTGGATTGTAGGCCCACTTTTCATGTTCTTCCTCGCTGCCTATTTCTTAGGTGACAGACCAGAACTCATGACGGGAGTGGTGCTTATAGGGTTGGCGAGATGCATAGCGATGGTGCTCGTTTGGAATGACCTCGCAGACGGAGACAGGACATACGGAGCAGCCTTAGTAGCTCTCAACTCCCTCTTTCAAGTCTTCACATTCAGCTTCTACGCATACTTCTTCCTCTCAATATTACCCACTTGGCTTGGTATGGACGGAATAGCGATAGATGTGCCCTTCACTATGGTAGCAACTAACGTAGGGCTTTACTTAGGAATTCCTTTTCTTCTAGGCATAGGTGGACGAGCCCTTCTCATACGCATTAAAAGTCTCAACTGGTACACGAACTCATTTCTCCCCAGAATAGCCCCCCTCACCCTCATATCCCTACTCTTCACCATCGTTGTGATGTTCTCCCTCCAAGGTGCCCGTATTTTAGACCAAACCTCAGATGTAATTCTCGTCTCAATTCCCCTCCTACTATACTTCTTCGGAATGTGGATCTTAAGCTATTTCACAGGCGTCAAGCTAGGGATTGACCAACCTAAAAATCGCGCAGTAGCTTTTACAGCTGCAGGTAACAACTTCGAACTCGCCATAGCGGTATCTATCGGTGTATTCGGACTTCACTCCTCAGAAGCCTTCGTGGGCGTTATAGGACCCCTCATCGAAGTCCCCGCCCTCTTACTTCTAGTCCAACTTTCACGTCGCCTTGCCTAATCGCCCTATGGCGCTTTATATCAAAAAGGCGCTCTTAGCGCTGAAGCATTCCCGTTCCTGCTCCATTGACAAACGGATTAGAACTCTTCTCCTTCCCAATACTTGTCGCCCCTCCATGACCTGGATGAATCGTATAATCATCACTTAGGGAATACAACTGCTCCTCTATGTTCTTTGCAAGTACATCGGGATCTCCACCAGGCAAATCTGTTCTCCCAATACTACCCGAGAATAGCACGTCTCCCCCAACCACGAACTTCGATTTGTGACACACAAACACTACGTGCCCTATGCTATGACCAGGCGCACATCTAATTTCGAGCTCTATGTCTCCACATTCTATCGTCGATCCATGCTCGCCTAAATCTTCACCCCTATCCGGAAGTTCGTCAAAAGAAATTCCATACAATTGAGCCGAAATAGGAGCCTGCACCCATGTCTGCTCGTCAGTGGGATGCAACCTCGGCCCACAACCATATCTATGCTTAATCCAATTTGCTCCCATCACATGATCTAAATGCGCGTGCGTAAGAAGGCACTGAACCACCACTACTCCCAGTCTTTCACAAGTCCCCTCAAACGCCTCTCTCTCCTGAGTCGAACTCATTCCCGGGTCGAATACCGTCGCCTCTCCATTTCCGTGATCGAGTAAATACGTTTGTTCTGAAAAAGCATTGAAAACAAAAGAGTGAAGTCTATTCATGCGGTAAAAATACTTTAACGTAGATTCGTAAAAGAATGCGCCATAGAGAAATATTATATTCAATATCGCTGCTTTTAGCTGGTCTGTTTTTAAGCGGAAACAGTTTCTATGCTCAGTTTTATGACGGACTTCAAGTAGAGTTCGGAAAGAATAGAGTTCAGTATAGGGATTTTGTTTGGCAATATCACTCTGAAGGAATCTTTGAAATTTACTATTATCAAGGAGGAAAGGAGCTTGCAGGGGATATCGCGGGAATAGTCAATCATTCAGCGAAAGATTTGAAGCCGTATTTCGGCAACAATTTAGAAGGCCCTGTTCAAATTCTTGTCTATAACAATATTGCAGAATTTAGACAAAGTAACATGGGGGTGTTTAATAATGATTCCGGGAATGATAATATAGGGGGAACTGCGAAAATTATAGGGAATAAACTGTTTATTTATGGTACTGGAGATCGGCGGCGATTAGAGCAAGATCTAAAAGAAGGATTGGCAAGAATAGCTTTACACCAAACCTTATATCGTGGAGGTTGGCAAGACGCCCTAAGAAATTCGAGTATGCTACAAATTCCTGATTGGTTTGAGGAAGGACTCGTTAATTACATTTCGACAAATAAAACAGCGAAAGCCAATGTTCACATATTCGACTCTGCGAGATCAAGAGCTCTAGCAACTATCGATAGAAGCGAAGGAACTGAAGCGGGGGAGCTTGGAGGGGCTGTTTGGGATTATGTAGCTGATGTGTATGGAATCCCAGCCATTGCAAATGTTATATACATGGTAAGGGTAAGTAGAAGTGTAGAAGGCGGATTTAGATTTGCGACTGGCCTTAGGCTAAAGGATTTATTATCTGAAGTGATTAATTATCATTTAACGGAAACACCTAAACTTTATGGTGAATTACTACCACCTAATATTGGAAGAAAAAATCACAAAATAGCGTTAAAAAATGGAGGTAATCTCGGTTTTAATTTGAGGAAACGTTATGACTACTTATGCTTTAGCCTCTCTCCAGATGGAGAAACCATTGCGTTTATTACTGATGAAAGAGGACAGTGGAGGGTTTGGACATATAACATAAACGAAGACAAAATTGAGCGATGGGCACAACATGGGCATAAATTAGATTTAATAAAAAGTGGCTTAACGCCCACAATAGCCTGGCACCCGAACGGGGAACAGTTCACTTACACCATTGTAAAAAAAGGCCAACCAGTGCTTGTCACAGTTAGGTTAGGTGAAAAACCAGTAGAAAAAGAACTTTTTAAAATAGATGAGGTTTTGTCCATGGATTACTCCCCCGATGGGAGAAGCATCGTATTCTCTGGCATGTCTAATGGAAGGTCAGACCTTTACATCTACAGAGTGATTGGTAATTTACAGGAGCCTTTGTGGAGAGATAGGTTTGATGATTTGCACCCCAGGTATACTAAAGATGGCAAGTCGATAATTTTTTCATCAAACAGGCCTGATTCCAAGCTTCGAGAGGATAGAGATAACATGCCGTTTAATTCTAATTTAGACTTGTTTATATACCACATCGATGAAGAAATTAAGCCGATTGAGCAACTGGTAAACACACCACTAATTGATGAGAGATACCCGGTGCCACTGAGAGGGCAGGAATTTGTTTATTTATCCGAGTTTGAAGATGGAAGCCAAGAAATGAACTGGGGTTGGGCTGACAGCACAATTCTCAGCATAGACACTATCATTAGGTACAGAACCTTTTTTGACACTCGAGTAATATCGAAATTAGATATACCCGTTTTAAATTTCAGTTGTGACACCGCAGGTGGCTTTTGCTACGGAAACACCTATACAATGCGTCATTTATTCCGAGCTGATCTAGGAAGGGTGCCAGAAACTAAGCAAAGAACGTCTAATCAATTTGAATTGACAGATGGAGGTTTTGACGCGAATAATGATGGAGTATTTATTGCCCCAAATTGGTCTATTTTATATTCTAAAACTGAGGTAGATATTAGGAATTACAGATTTAAATTTGAAGACCAAAATAAAGAAGAGTCTGAGGAAAAGCTGCCTGAAGTAGATAAAACGACTCAAGCTATTGTAAGTAATGTTAAGATTAAACCGAGCAACTATAGACTCAATTTTTCTCTACAAAAATTACAGAGTCAAGTTAGTAACGCCTTCGGGTCTCAATTTTACAGAGCCTATGACGGAACATCATCATTCCAGCCGGGTTTAGGTAATGCTACGGAGATCAGAATTAGCGATCTTTTCGACGATAAGCACATTATCGCAGGATTTAACATCCCCGCGAACCTAAGTAACAGTCTTGTAGGGATATCTTACTTCGACCTGTCGCAAAAGGTTGACCGAATGTTTTCCTTCCAGAGGCAGGGCTCTACAAGTTTAGACCCTCTCAGTTATTCATTGGTTGAATCTCAATCACATTTCGCTCGCTACAGACTCACTTATCCAATCGATGAGGTGAAGAGCATCAGGGCCGGAGCTGTAATACGCTTAGATAGAGCTGTAATCCAAGGAACTGAAATGTTCAGTTTAATTGCTCCTAATAGGTGGACAGACCAAATTGGTTTTAATATTTCATTCGTGCATGATGACACTCGTAATCCTGCATTGAATATTAGAGAAGGATTGAGAGCTAAGGTTTGGGCTGAAATCTACTTAGATGGGTTTAATGCTAGTTTCGGAACAATAGGATTCGATATCCGAAAATACTTTAGAATTTACGCCAATTCAATCATTGCGTTTAGGGCTGCAGGAGACTGGTCAATAGGTGAATTGAAATTATTGCACTTACTTGGAGGAATGGACAATAGCCTTTCGTTTTCGAATAATTACGGCACCCCTATAGACCCTTCTCAATCATATGCCTACCAAGCCAGAATCACTCCTATGCGAGGTTTTGCTAATAACGCAAGAAATGGATCAAACGCAACGGTTTTGAATGCTGAATTAAGAGTCCCTGTTTGGAGTACCATTTTTAAAGAGCCCGCAAAAACAGATTTTATTAGAAACTTTCAATTTATAGGTTTTGCAGATATCGGCTCTGCTTGGACAGGCATACATCCATATTCAGAAGAAAACACCTTTAACTCGACAACCATAGAAAACAATCCTATAACAGTCATAATTGATAACAACAGAGAGCCCATTATTTATGACTTCGGATATGGAATGCGTTCACGGGTTATGGGTTATTGGATTGCTGCTGATTGGGGTTGGGGAATTGATGACGGGAGAGTTTTACCCAGAAAATTCACTTTGAGTTTAAATTTTGATTTCTAAATTTCATTGTTATAACTTATTCGACATGGAAATATCAACTATATTAATTCTTCTTGCTATAGGTATTTTTGCTGGAATAGCAAGTGGATTTGTTGGAATTGGAGGAGGATTAATAATTGTGCCCGCATTAATATATTTCCTCGACTTGGACCAACATACAGCCCAAGGAACTTCGCTAGCTCTAATGCTCCCACCAATCGGAATACTCGCAGCCATTAACTATCACAGCGAACAATCTATAGAGTGGTGGTATTCCGGAGTAATTGCCATCACTTTTATTATCGGAGCATGGCTTGGAAGTAAATGGGCCTTGCGAATTTCTCCTACTTTTGTTCGTCTAATTTTCTCTGCTTTTCTTTTTTACGCCGCAATTTCATTAGCCTGGACATCTCTGCGTGAACTTTTTCCTGTATTTTCCTCAAGTAATGAAGCCTGAACTAGACAACTTAGCTGAGTTATTTGCACAAGTTGCAAAAGAAATATCTCCACAACTATCGAGTTGGAGAAGGCATCTTCACGCGCACCCTGAGTTATCCTATAAGGAGTTTAAGACCATGGAGTTTGTTTGTTGTGAGTTAGATAAAATGGGGATACCATATAAATCAGGGGTGTCAGGAACCGGAATAGTTGCAACCATAAAAGGGGTCAATCCCACTTCTAAACTTATTGCTTTAAGAGCCGATTTAGACGCACTGCCTATAACCGAACTCAATACAGTTGACTATATTTCCTGTAATCCAGGAATAATGCATGCCTGTGGTCACGACGTGCATACTACATCATTGTTAGGCGCTGCTTTAATATTGTCAAGAAATTGTGAAAAGTGGGATGGCACGATTAGGCTCATATTCCAACCGGGGGAAGAGTGTTTACCTGGAGGGGCTTCGTTAATGGTCGGTGAAGGAGTACTGAAAAATCCCATCCCTAAGCATATTTTAGGCCAACACGTTTTCCCCGATCTTCCAGCAGGACATGTTGGGATGAGGTCAGGAACATATATGGCCTCAGCAGATGAATTTCATATTGTTGTCAAAGGAAAAGGTGGACATGCCGCACTGCCTGAAAACCAAGTCAATCCACTTCTTGTAGCCTCTGAAATTCTTTTAGCTTTAGAGATGTTTATGAAGGAAAGAGCTAATCCAGAAATTAAAACTGTTCTTGGGTTTGGATTTATTGAAGGGAAGGGAGCAACAAATGTTATACCTAACGAAGTGAGGTTAAAGGGAACATTTAGGTCTTTAAACGAAGAATGGAGGTTCAATGCACATTTAAAAATGCGTGAGATTGTAGACGCTATTTGTTATAAACGAGGTGCAACTGTAGATTTTCATATTCCTATTGGTTACCCAAGTGTTTACAATAATCCAGAGTTGACAAAGAGAATGAGAGTCATAGCCGAAGAATACCTTGGAGTAGAGAAGGTTCACGACTTACCCGAAAGGATGACTGCCGAAGACTTTAGCTTTTTTGCAAATGAAATTCCAGGTTGTTTTTACCGTTTAGGGACCTCAAGCCCCAATTCTGATTTAGGTCATAGCGGGCTACATACGCCTACATTCGATATTGACGAAAGTGCTTTAGAAATAGGTGCTGGACTTATGGCCTACGCTGCTGTAATGACTTAGTTTGCAACATCGCTCAGAAATTTAACCCTCATAAGTCTAAGCTCATTTTCAGAGTATGAGTCTTCAAATTCAATAAGAGCGGCTTCTATCCCTTCCTCCTCTGATTCGCTGAAGAATTCGAAAAGCTCTTCTACACAATCCTCATCCATAGACTCTTCTATAAGGTGTGTTATATTAAGCTTCGTTCCAGCTGCTACTATTTGTTCAATCTCACATAGTACAGCCTCCCGGTTTAAACTTGTACGAGCAGCAATATCATCAAGGTTCATCTTCCTATCGATTTGCTGGATTATAGAAACCTTATCTGATGATTTTTTCGAACTCGTCCTGACTAATAAATCATCTGCGCGTTCTATCTTATTTTCTTCAACATACTTTGCAATTAGCGCTAAAAACATAGCCCCAAATTTCTTTGCCTTCCCCATCCCTACACCAGAAATCCTCAACAGCTCCTCTTCTTTAATTGGGTAGTGAATAGCCATTTCATCTAACGAAATATCTTGAAAAATAACATATGGTGGTAAACTCTTCTGATCAGCAATGTCTTTTCGAAGAGTTACAAGCATTTTACGAAGTGTATCGTCGGCTACACCTCCTTGTCCACGTCGCGTTTGGACCATTTTATCTCCAGTATCAACATCTCTATAATCTCTTTCCTCAGCTAACATTATAGAAACCGGATTCTCTAAAAATGTATTCCCCTTCTCTGTAAGCGTCAGAACCCCGTATTTTTCAATTTCTTTCTTCAGATATCCTAAAACCAAAGCCTGACGTATTACCCCATTCCAATATCTATCTGGCTTTCCCTTTCCCTTATTCCAAAAAGAACTGTTCTTACCGTTATAGTCATCTACCTCTCTATTGCTTTCACCTATTAAAACTGCAGATACAAACTGCATTTTATGATCCTCCTTATGCTCCTTAACAGCGCCTAAAATCATTAGGATTTCATCCTTACCTTCATATTGCGGCTTAGGATATCTGGTGTTGTCACAGTTCTTTGCTCCTGGACCATTTATCTCATCGAATTCTTCACCGAAATAATGAAGGAGGAACTTTCTCCTTGATATTGAAGTCTCCGCGTATGACATAACCTCCTGTAGAAGCTGCGACCCTATTTCTTGTTCAGCAAGTGGTTTACCTTGAAGAAATTTCTCGAGTTTTTCTATGTCTTTATGACTATAGAATGCGATACAGTGCCCATCACCTCCATCTCTTCCTGCACGTCCTGTTTCTTGATAATAACTCTCTAAACTTTTAGGTATATCATAATGTATTACATACCTAACATCTGGTTTATCTATACCCATCCCAAAAGCAATTGTAGCTACGATTACATCTACATCTTGCATTAAGAAAGCATCTTGGATTCTACTTCTAGTCTTAGTGTCTTTTCCAGCGTGATAAGGCAACACTTTAACACCATTCACAGATAATGTTTCTGCAATTTGATCAACTTTCTTTCTACTTAAACAGTAAATAATTCCACTCCTCCCTTTATTACTAATACAATGCTGAACTATTTGTTTCAAAGCATCTTTTTTAGGTTTCACTTCATAGTAAAGATTCTCTCTATTGAAAGACGACTTGATTAGAGTCGCATCAACCATCTGAAGATTCTTCTGAATATCTTGCTGAACTTTAGGAGTCGCTGTTGCCGTCAAAGCGATAATAGGAACATCAGCTATTTGCTTAATAATGGGGCGTATTCTTCTGTACTCAGGGCGGAAATCGTGACCCCACTCAGAAATACAATGAGCTTCATCTACTGCTACAAAACTAATTTTAACTGATTTCAGAAATTCAATATTTGTCTCTTTAGTTAGAGTTTCAGGGGCTACATATAGGATTTTCGTCCTACCTGAGGAAACGTCTAACTTAACATTTTCAGCCTCCGCTTTATTTAAAGAAGAATTTAGATAATGAGTTATTGAAGGGTCTTCGTGATTCCCCCGTAAAGCATCAACCTGATTTTTCATTAGAGCAATTAGAGGAGAAACAACAAGAGCCACTCCATCTAACATTAAGGCAGGAAGCTGATAGCACATAGACTTACCGCCGCCTGTAGGCATGATCACGAAAGTGTCCTTACCTTCAAGAACACTTAGGATAGCTATCTCTTGTTCTCCTTTGAATTCTTTAAATCCAAAATATTTTTGTAACGCCTCTTTCGGCGAATCATCAATCAGGCTCATCAATGTCTAAATTTGCTCACTAAAGATAAGCTGTTTATTTAAAACAACAAAATTTTTTTCAAGGCTTAATAACATTGACTTATGTCCAGTTCTGACGACACTATTTTAAACAGAGCGCTTAAGACGCTTCGTATGGAAGGAGATGCTATACATCGACTTGCTACATTATTAGATAACAGCTTTGTAGATGTAATCAAGTTGATTATCAATACTAAAGGACGTGTTGTTTTAACTGGAGTGGGTAAAAGTGCGGATGTCGGAAGGAAGATTGTAGCCACTCTAAATTCTACAGGATCTCCTGCTTTGTTCGTTCATGCAGGTGATGCAGTTCATGGAGATTTAGGTATAATTCAATTGGGTGACGTCGTTTTATGCCTGTCAAAGAGTGGGAGAAGTCCCGAAGTAATGGCTCTTGTGCCTCTTTTGAAACAGCATGGGCACCCAATTATTGGAGTTACCGGAGCTTCTGACTCGCCACTTGCGAAACAATCTGATCACGTTCTAATTGCTGGAATAGACGCAGAAGCTTGCCCTTATGACTTAGCTCCTACAACAAGTACCGCGGTTCAAATGGCACTTGGTGATGCTATCGCAATGTGTCTTATGGAAATTCGTGGATTCAAAGCTGAAGATTTCGCTAAATTTCACCCTGGAGGTGCTTTGGGAAAGAAACTTACCGTCACATTGGAAGACCTCTTTGACAAAGATCGAACTCCTCAGGTAAATCTTGAATCGTCACTTCAAGAAGTGCTTATGTCCATGACCGAAGGACGATATGGTGCAACTGTTGTTATTCAACATAAAAAAGTAGTGGGAATAATCACAGACGGAGACTTAAGGCGTGCTCTAGAAAAAGGAAGTACCGCTATTGCGTCAGAGATGATGAGTAAGAATCCACTTATAAAATCTCAGAAGGAACTTGCAGCTAATGCAGCTACAGCGATGCAAGACTTAGGAATTTCACAAGTAATTGTAACAACAGAAGATAATGAGTATCTCGGGTTAGTACATTTGCATGACCTCGTAAAAGAAGGTGTTACTAGCAATAAATAAGGTCCAACAATGAGTCCATTAGATCAGGAAATGCCGGACGAAAAAGAAATGAGTTTTTTTGACCACCTCGAGGAGATTAGAAAGAGGTTGTTTTACTCTGTCATTTCAATTTTTGCAGGCGCTACCATTTTATTTATTCAAAAGGATTGGCTATTTAATACTGTTTTATTCGGGCCTAGAAATGAGGAGTTTATTAGCTTTCGGATTTGGTGTAAAATCTCAGAATTAATCGGTGTGGGAGATAAATTATGTGTGAAAGAAATCACGTATGAACTGATTAACACCTCCATGATGGGGAACTTCACAGCCCACATAATCGTCTCGTTGGTAGGAGGAGTCATTATCGCATTCCCTATTATAACACTTCAGTTGTGGGCGTTTATTAAACCCGCCTTGAAAAATACCGAGAAGAAGGCCGCTCAAGGTGCTGGTGCAGCTTCATCTACTTTATTTTTCTTAGGGGTTGCCTTCGGATATTGGGGCATCGTCCCACTTTCACTTCAATTCCTGGGTCACTATGAGCTCGGAGATGTCGCTGCGAGAATTGGGGTTATGTCTTATGTGAAAACGGTTTCTACCATTTCGTTTGCGGCGGGTCTGATTTTTCAACTTCCAGTACTAATTTTCTTCTTAGCTAGGGCAGGCGTAGTTACACCTAAGGGACTTAAGAAATACCGGAAGCACGCACTTGTGGGAATTCTTGTTTTATCCGCAATAATAACTCCTCCAGACATTACAAGTCAGATTATGGTTTCATTACCTGTACTCGCATTATACGAGTTAGGCATTGTAATTGCTAGAAGGGAGGAGAAGCGTAGAGAGACTCAAATGAGTGCATAGCCATAATAAATGAACCTTAAAAACGTTTTACTACTTACCTCATTATATTTTTTTAGCTTAGGCTTTACAGCCCAAAAAACAGTAGTTTCAGGTAGGGTGTTCGATGGCGAAACCGGAAAGGCACTTCCGTATGTCAATGTAAGTTTTTCTGGTACTTCAATTGGTACTATGACGAATGGCTTAGGCGAATATCGACTTGTAAGTGAACGTAAAGTATCCAGGGTTTTTATCTCATTTGTAGGGTACACATCACAAAGTATTCCAGTACAAAAACAAGTTAGACAGAAATTAGATATAGCTCTTGAATCAAAGCGCATAGAATTAGCAGTTGCTGAAGTCAGGCCAGACAAGAAACAGCAAAATCCTGCAAAACCTCTAATGCAAAGGGTGGCAGAGGCCAAATCCATTAATGACCCAGCAAAACTTCCTGGGGTTAGTTATAATTATCATGAAAGACTACAGATTGACTTAAATGACATCCCTGAGAAGTTGCCAAGTAGAAAATATTGGGGAGCATTTGGTTGGGTCTGGGATGGGTTAGACTCTTCAGATGCAAGGATTGCACTACCTACTTTCTTTTCAGAATCTATAGGAACTAAACGGACACAAAAAAAACCAAGAAGGAAAGAACAAAGGGTTGAAGCAGCACGTGCTACTTGGTTTTCTGATGGCGAAAACTCATCAAGTGTAACTGCTGAATTTCTTAATATTAATCTATACGAGAATCAACTTCTTTTAGTTGACAAGGCATTTACCAGTCCTTTGCACGATAGAGGAAACCTTCATTATCGATACTATATTTTAGACACATTAAATATTTCTGGACGCCCGGCCTTCCATCTTGCTTTTGTTCCGAGAAGAAGAGGAGAACTTACTTTTGAAGGGGAACTTTGGATAGACACTTTAACTCTAGCGCTTAGTAAGGTAGAGGCAAAAATTAGTGAAGGAGCTAATATAAACTTGATACGAGCATTAAGATGGAAGCAGGAATATGCCCAGATCGATGGTAATTGGGTGCTTATAAAACGAGAGGAGGTAATGGACATAGCTTTCACAGGGTCCAGTATGGGGTTATATGGTAGGAGTACTGTTGTGAATACCGATTTTGAATTTGCTCAGAAATGGCCAGATTCCGTTTGGACATCAAGAAGGGACTTGTCGTTTGCAAAGGGAAGCAATGAAGTTCTTGAACAAGCATGGGCGTCGAAGCGACCAGAACCCTTATTAGAGAAGGAGTCTAACATTTACTTAATGGCTGACAGTGTTCAGTCCATGAGGCAATATAAATTCATAAAGGGCTTTTTGTTTGGACTCGGAAGTGGAAATTTAATGCTCGGAAAAATTGAATTGGGGCCATGGTACTATACCTATTCAAAGAATTTAGTTGAGGGGCATCGCATTCGGTTGGGGGCTTCTACTTCAAATAAATTTAGTAGGACTTTTATGCCCAAATTTTATGTTGCATATGGTACTGAGGATAAGAAGTTTAAGTATAAAGCTCTATTCATCTGGATACAACGCAAAATTCCTCGTATTAAATGGTTTGCTTCGTATTCTAAAGATCTTGAGCAGTTCGGGATGTTGGGGTATTTCGAGCAGGGAAATATCTTTAATTCGGCTTTATCTATTGAAGGGGGGCAGAACAATCT